>DASXMC010000001.1:0-3558 GCA_036495885.1 Allostellaceae bacterium
GCGTCGAAGCCCCAGCGAAGGCGCTTCCAGGAAATCGCCTCCGGCATGGAGCAAGCGGCCAAACGCGCCGACGCCCTGGCCTTCATGCGATTGGATCGAGAGTTTAATCTGTTGCTGTTGGAGGCGGCTGGGAACGAATTCGGGGCGAAAACGCTGGGAATGCTGCATGGACTTTCACGCCGATTCTGGTACGCCAATTATGAGCGGTCGGCAGACCTGCCGCGAACAGCACGCTTGCACGCCGCGGTGGCCCGGGCGATCGGGAACCAAGACGACAAAGGCGCTGCAGCCGCATCGGACGAGCTCATCGACCACCTACAAGAGTTCACCCGTCGTACTATTGGCTAATTGCTCGCGGCGGCACGACGGCTAGAAACGGCGATCAAGCCGCCTCAAGCCCCATGCCATCGCGCTCGTCGCTCCCGGAGCGCTGGTCTCGCTGTTGGCGAATTACCTGAAACCGGAGTTGGAGATTGTCGCGCTCTACCCGTATCGCCAGCACCTGACAACCAAGGTGCGCGTGTTCGTCTAGATGCTGGCCGAGCGATTTCCCGAGTAGGTGCGCTGGCTCGATGCCGCCATGAAGCGGTAAGATCCCGCCCGAGTAGGCCGAAGATCGAGCAATCTGTGGTCGTGGAAAAGCGGCTGGGGGCGCGGCTGCTGACCCTATTCTGGCTGCCGAGAATGGGTCCGAGCCGAAGGCATCCCGGTCGACCGTGCCGTGGTGATGGCGCCTTGGCGTTACCAGGCCAAACGCGTGCGCCGGTGCAAAGGTCGGGTAACAGGCAAATCCGTTCGGCTCGCGCGATTCTTGCATCACTGCGTCGGGGCATGAAGAGCGGTTCCCGCCGACAAGGCTGAGTGCCGGCTATGGGTTCCGAAAGGAGACGATCGCCGGAGTACGCCACAACGGGCGAGACGCGCCGACAGCAGTCGTTCCCGGCGCTAGAGTCGCTGGTTCAATCGCCTCGGCCCCGGCAAGAAGCCGTTCGCGCACTTCCGTCAGTCCATAGCCGCTGTTGCACCTGTGAAAGAGGCGGCTATTCAGCTCGTCTTCGAGCGCGTGAATGTGGCGCGCCACCGTCGTGTGTTCCGTTCCGAACTGCTCGGCCGCAGCCGAAAGTGTCCCCGTCCGTGCGACCGCCAAAAAATATCGAAGATTGTCCCAACTCTGACTTGGCTTTCTGTTCGCCATCGCCTGCCGCTCATTAACGCACATCGGTTGGGGATATATGGGCCTTTATTGAACGAAAACACGACCACACGTTTCAGGCAGCGGACCAACGCCGTAGAATCTGGAAATCGAAACAACCCTCTATTAGGGAGGTAGTCGATGGACGCACGGTCACGCACGCGTCTCGACACGGATGTTCTGGTGGTGGGCGGGGGCGCCGCAGGTGTCGCGACTGCCGTCACGGCGGCCCGCCAAGGCCTCGATGTTACGCTGGTCGAGCGATACGGCTTCTGCGGCGGCGGCGCCGTCGCCGGCCTTTCCGGCACGGTCTGCGGGCTCTACGAGGCGACCGACCGCCGCAAGAGCGGGCCGACCCAGGTCGTGTTCGGCTTCGCCGACGAGTTTTGCAGGCGGCTCGCCGACATGGGCGGGCTCGCCGACCCCGCGGTCTACGGCAAGACCTGGACCCGCGTGCACGATCCCCTGATCTGGCGCGAGGCCGCCGATGCCTTCCTCGCCGGGACCGGGGTGCGCATCATGTTCCATGCGCTCGCGTTCGGCGTGCACATGGACAACGATTGCATCCGCGGCCTCGAGATCTGGACCAAGGAGGGAGTCGTCGACGCCCGCGCGCCCATGATCGTCGATGCCAGCGGCGATGCCGACGTGATCGCCATGGCCGGCCTTCCCGCCACCATCGGCAACGGGGGGCGGGTGCAGAACCCGACCATGATCTTTCGCCTGTTGGGCGTGGACACAGACCGATTCACCCAGGCCTACGGCGACGACACAATCATGCCGCCGGCCGTCACCGAGATGATCCACGCGGCGAACAATACGGGCCGTTACGTTCTCCCGCGGGCAAAGATCTGGCTGTTTCGCACCACCCGCCCCGGCGAACTCCTATGCAATTGCACCCGCATCCTTGGCCCCGACGGACGTGAGCTGAACACCTTGTTCTGGCGCGATTTCAGCGATGCGGAGAGTGAGGGCCGGCGGCAGGTGCGCGAATATGCCCGCTTCTTCCGCGATCACCTCACGGGCTGCGAGGAGGCCTTCGTCAACGACACCGGCGTGCAGGTCGGGGTGCGCCAGACCCGTCAGATTGGCGGGGTCCGAACGCTGATGAACGAGGACGTGGTTCGGGGCACCAAGTTCGAGGATGGCATAGCCCGCTCGCCCTGGCCGATCGAGCTGCATTCCGGCGCCAAGCCGCGGGTGAAATGGCTTTTGGACGATGCCTACGAGATCCCCTTCGAGTGCTTCGTACCCGAGCGCGGAGAGGGCCTGCTCGCAGCCGGGCGTTGCCTTTCCGCCCAGCATGAAGCCGTCGCCTCAGCCCGCGTCACTGCCCAGTGCTTCGCCTACGGCCACGCCATCGGCCACGCCGCCGCGCTCGCGGTGAAGGAAAAGATCGCGCCACGCGACATTTCAGGCCGCGACCTCCGGCTGATTCTCAACCGCGATGGCGCCCGGCTCGACTGAGATCCGCGAAAGGAAGAGATACGTGATCGATACCAGCCTACAAGGCCCCGTTGCCGTCCTGACCTTGAACCGACCCGAGCGGCGCAATGCGCTCGGCACCGAGGGCATGCGTGCGCTCGATGCCGCGCTGCGGGCGGTCGAGCACGATGCCGAGGTGCGCGCCGTGGTGCTGGCGGGCGCGCCGCCGGCCTTCTGTGCCGGCAGCGATCTCAAGGAACTGGGCGGCAAGAGCATTCCCGACATGTGCGCCCGCGAGGCCGAGACCGCGATGGTCGCGCGCAAGATCGGCTTCCTCGGAAAGCCGGTGATCGCCGCTGTAGAGGGGTATGCGCTAGGCGGCGGGTTCATCCTGGCCGTGTCCTGCGATCTGGTGGTCACCGCGTCCAACACACGGTGGCACCTGCCGGAGGTGCCCAATGGCTGGACCCCGCCCTGGGGCCTCGGCGCCCTCATCGCCCGCGTCGGGCCGGTCAACGCGCGCCGCCTTACCTGGGGCACGGAACCCATCGAAGGGACCGAGGCCCACCGGCTGGGCGTAGCCGACGAGGTGGCAGAGCCGGGTGCGGCTCTGGCGCGCGCCCTCGGTCTGGCGGAGGCTCTTGCCCGGCTGCCGGCCGAAGCGGTCCGCTCGACCAAGAGCTTCTTCGAGCCGTTTGCGTCTGCCGATGGCGAGCGCCTCGATCAATTGGCCAGCCGGTTGTTCGCACAGGACTGCGAAAGCACTGCGGCAAAAGCTACCTTGTCCAAATTCACTGTGAAAGCATGAACAAGATTGTTGACGCCACAGCTGCAGTCGCATCCATCCGTGACGGGCAGACCGTCGCTTCCGTGGGCGTCATCGGCTGGATCACCCCCGACGCGGTCCTGAAAGCCCTCGGGGAGCGCTTCCGCCGGACCGG
>DASXMC010000002.1:0-3724 GCA_036495885.1 Allostellaceae bacterium
CGGCCAGCTTGCCGCCTATCCCAAAGCATGGTGGCTCGCCTCCGGCATCGTCGGATTGTTCGGGATCATCCCGGGGATGCCGCATCTGCCGTTTCTGCTGTTTGCGCCGATGTTGGGCGCCGGCGGCTGGTGGCTTGGGCGCGAGCGGAGCCGCGAAGCGAGCCGTCAGGCGGCACCGCCTCCGCAACCGGCCGAGAACGCTGAAATCGACATCGGCGTCGTCGAGCTCGTCCAGCCCCTGGAAGTTCAGGTAGGTTACCGGCTGGTCGGGCTGGTCAACCAGGAACGCGACGGCGGGTTGCTCCGCCGCCTGCGGGCGGTGCGCCGGCAAGTGTCACGGGAGTTCGGGTTTCTGGTTCCGGTCGTGCATGTGCGCGACAACCCGGATCTGCAATCCGCCGGATATCGCATCCTGGTTTACGGCGTCGAGCGGGCGGCTGGCGAGGTCTACCCGGACAAGCTTCTGGCAATGCCATCGAGCGACAAGCCGCAAGACATCCCCGGCATCGCGACCCGCGATCCGGTGTTCGGCCGTCCTGCCAAATGGATCATGCACAGCATGGCCGAGCAGGCGCGCTCGGCGGGATATACCGTTTTTGACGCCGCGGTTATCGTCGCGACCCATTTCGAGCGGGTTGTCGAGGACAATATCGAAAGCTTGTTTGGGCGCAGCGAGCTCGATGCGCTGTTGGCGTTTTTTTCCAAACAGGTCCCCAAGCTCGTCGAGGAATTGACCCCCAAATTGCTGCCATTGACAACGGTGCACAGCGTCCTGTGCGGGTTGCTGGCCGAGCGCGTGCCGATCCGCGATTTGCGCAATATCCTCACCGCACTAATCGAGGGCGCCGCAGTCACGCAGGACACCCGCGGCTTGCTGGCGGCGATCCGGCTAAAGCTGGGTGGTTTCATCTTGCAAAATCTGTTCGGCGCCGTTGCCGAATTGAAAGTGGCGGCGCTGGAGCCGGATCTCGAAAAGCTGCTGCACGAGATCATACGCCTGTCGGCCGGGAGCGGCGTCTTTGCGATCGAGCCCGGACTGGCCGGCGAGCTGCGTGCCGCCGCTGCATTGCTGGCCGGAAGGCTGGGGACGCTCGCACCCGTTGCCGGGCTGGTCACACCTGCCGAATTGCGCGAGCCGGTAGCAGCGTTGTTGCGCACCGTGCGCCCGCGGATCTGGGTTTTCTCGTTCAACGAGATCCCCGCCGACAAACCGATCAAGGTCGTGGAATTGCTCGGACGGCCAGCGCAGACCCATGGGCGATGACCAAACGGACGCCACAGTCATCTCCTCGCGAGCCAGGGTTTGCGACGGCCGGTCGACGAGATCGCGGGCCGGCCGTATTGCGGCCTATCGCAGCGAAATCGACGAAGCCCTGCTGATAAAACGGTATGTGCCGACCGTGAAGCGCCTGGCAAACCATCTCAAAGGCCGACTGCCGCAGACCGTCCAGGTCGAGGATCTGGTTCAGGCTGGGCTGATTGCGGTATTGCGATTGGCGCGGCAGAGCGATTGCGCCGATATCGCCGAAGCCTTGCTGCGCCGGTCGGTCGTCAACGCGATGATAGACGAGGCAAGGCGAACCGCATGGGCCCCGACCCGGGCTTTGCGGCTCGCTAAAGCTGTCACGCTTGCAATGCAATCGGTCCGGCAGCGTCATGGGCGCGAGGGCAGCGATCAGGAGATCGCCGCAGAATTGGGGATTACCCTCCACCAATATAGCCAGATACTGGTCGACAGCGCCGGCCTGTCGTTGCTCGAACTCGACGCCATCGACGACACAGCCGAACCGGCATTGCACATCGCCGGCGCGCAAGAGGAGTCGCTGCGTCAAAATCGGGTGAGCGCAGCGCTCGTGTCGTCGATTGCATCGCTGCCGGCGCGCGAAAGGCTGGTGATCTCGCTCTATTACGAGCACGAGCTCAATATGGAAGAAGTCGCCGAAGTTTTGGACCTCGACAAATCGACGATCAGCCGAAGTCACGGTCGCGCGTTGCTGACGCTGAAGAGCGCCCTTGCCGACTGGAGTGACCCCGCGGAACCGTTGCCGCGCGGAGCAGGGGACTAGCGTGGATATTCTTTCGCTGGCCGGCTTGGCGATGGGCTTCGGCGCCATTGTCGTGACGATGGTGATCGACGGCGGCAATCTGGGCTCTTTGGTTCAGCTGTCGGCGTTTATCATCGTCGGCGGCGGCACCCTCGGTGCGGTGCTGGTCCAAACGCCGCTCACGGTTTTTCTGCGCGGCTGCAGAATGCTCCTCTGGGTTTTCATGCCGCCGCACGACGATCGTGAGGAGCTGGTCGGGAATATTCTCGAATGGCTGCGGATCGCGCGCCGCCAGTTCATTCTGGCCCTTGATCCTGTGGCCGAGCAGCAATCCGATCCGTTTATTCGGCAAGGCTTGCGGCTTGTCGTCGACGGCATCGATGCCGCGCAAATCCGCATCCTGCTCGAAGCGATGATAACCACCCAGGAGCACGAGGAGTTGCTCGCCAGCGAGATGTTCGAGGCGATGGGCGGGTATGCGCCGACAGTAGGTATCCTCGGGGCGGTGATGGGACTCATCACCGTCATGTCGCATCTCGAAGATCCGACCAAGCTCGGCAGCGGCATTGCCACCGCCTTTGTCGCTACCGTCTACGGGGTTGGCTTCGCCAATCTGATTTTTTTGCCGATCGGCAACAAGCTCAAGGTGCTGGTGCGCCGCCGAATGCGCCGGCTGGAGATGATTAGCGAGGGCATGGTCGGGATTGCGATCATGGAGCAGCCGATGCAGTTCGAGATGCGCCTGCGCAGCCTGCTCGACGGGCCGCTCAAGGAAGCCGGGACCGAGCCCGAACCCGAGGGCGCTGCGGACCCGACGCTGAACCAGAACGAGCTGAGCACCGCCCAGTAATCTTGTGCCAAGCCCGAACGCGGAGAACGGAATGCGCCGTCCAATCGAAAAAAAGCCGGCAAATCACGAGCGCTGGATCATCTCCTACGCCGATTTCACGACACTGCTGCTGGCGACTTTTGTCGTCATGTATGCCGTCTCCAGCGTCAATTCGTCGAAATTCCAGATGATGGCCGAGGCGTTTTCGACCGCCTTTATGGGCAAAGAGATCAAGATCCAGTCCTCGGGGCTTGCCGCCGCCCACAAATCGCCATTCGACAATATGCCGACCCCGGTCCATACCCCGATCATTACCCGTGACCCGCAGGTAAAGAATCTCCCGCCGGCGCTGCGGCAGCATGTCGAGCGTCGCGCCGAAAAACTGAACGAAGCTTACCAGAAACTGACCGCACTGCTCGCCGGTATGATCAGCAAGGGCGAGGTCCGAGTGTCGCTGCAGGCGCTTGGGGTGGTCATCGACATTAATGCGGTGGTGCTGTTTGAAAGCGCCCAGGCTGATCTGACGCCGGGTGCATTGAACCTGATCGAAAAAGTGGCAGGCGTATTGAAAGGCCTCGATTACCGCATCCAGATAAATGGCTTTACCGACAATGCGCAGATTCACAGCGCGCAGTTCAGCTCGAACTGGGATCTGTCCGCCGCGCGTGCGATCTCGGTCGTCAAGCGATTTGTTCTCGACGGCATCGACCCGTCGCTGCTGGTCGGCGCCGGCTATGGCGAATACCACCCGGTCGCATCGAACGACACGCCGCAGGGCATGGCGCAGAACCGGCGCGTGTCGATCGTCGTGGTTTCGCCGACCGAGGGCCAGGATATTTTACACACGCCA
>DASXMC010000003.1:0-1772 GCA_036495885.1 Allostellaceae bacterium
GGCGACATGCTGCAGCGATACATTGACGATCGAGATGTCGAGCACTTCCATGAACGCCGCCAGCCCGACCGTCGGTGCTACGATCCACGGCGAAACGCCGCCCGCCGCTGTCGGGCGGGGGCCGCCGCCTGTTGCGTCGGCGACAGCACTCATCTGATTCTTACGTAGGGCTCGACCGACATGCCCGGCCCGAGCAGCCAATGCGCGGTGGGGTCGCCATCGAACACGATCTTGACCGGCACCCGTTGCACGACCTTGACGTAGTTGCCGGTCGCGTTCTCGGGCGGCAACAGCGAGAACGCAGCACCACTGCCGGCCATGAAGCTCTGCACCAGGCCGTGGAAGACATGGCCTGGATAGGCGTCGACATAGAGGTCGACCGGATCGCCGATCCGCATCCCGCCGATCTCGGTTTCCTTGTAATTGGCGGTGATCCAGACCTCGTTCGGCACGAGCGCCATCAGTGCTTGGCCGACCTGGATGTAGTTGCCCAGTGCCACGGTCTTGTTGGTGATGTGGCCCGCCTCAGATGCCCGGATCACGGTGTAGGACAGGTTGAGGCGCGCCTGGGCGACCTGCGCCGCCGCTGCGCGCACGCCTGCTTCGGCCGTCTCGATCTGGGTTTTGTTGAGTGCCAGTTGCGCCTCGCTTGCGGTGACCTTTTTCTCCGCCGCGGCAAGATTGGCAGCGTCGCTGCGCGCCGTTGCAGTGTCATTGTCGAGCTGTTGGTGGGAGACGGCGAGCCCACCCATTCGCTCCAGCATCTGGTCGCGGTTGAGGTTGATGTCGGCATTCGTGGAGGCCGCTTGGGCGACCGCGACTTGAGCCCGCGCCTGATCGAGATTGGCTTGTGCGACCGGCACCTGCGCCTTGGCCTGCGTCAATTGCCCCTGCGCGCTGTCTTGGTTGGCTAGCGCCTGGGAAAGGGCCGCTTGGAAGTCGGCCGGATCGAGTTCGACCAGCGGTTGGCCGGCGCGGACTTCCTGGTTGTCGTTGGCCAGTACCGTCTCGACCCGGCCGGCGACCCGCGCGCTGACCTGGACGGTGTGCGTATCGATAAACGCATCGTCGGTGCTGACCCATTTGCTCGCTTCGATCCACCATTCGGCGCCGCCAACGATCACGCCGACGATCACTAGCGCGATCAACGCGATCAGCCAGCGCCTGCGGCGCCAGCGCGGGCGCTTCGCTGCCTGCGAGGTCGGGGTTGCCGCCGGGCGGTCCGGCCGGCGAGCCTCGATGACGCGCGGCTCCGGCTCCCCCCTAACTTCAGCCGGCCTCGCTTCAGCCTGCCGTCCTTCGGCCGGCTGCCGTTCGGCTTGCAGGCGGGATTTATCCTCGGCGAGGCTCATTGCTCGGCCTTCTCCTCGATGGGGTCAAAATGGGCGCGGCCGCCGATCGATGCTCCGAGTGACGATGCGGTGGGCCTGATCGCCAGCCCGTCCAGCACCAGTTTGAGTTGCGTCGTACAGATCGCCTCGGGGTCGTAGCGGTCGACCTCCTCGTGGCGGCCGAGCGAATGGCGCCATAGCATCGCGACCACGATCGGCGCAAAAATGCAGCGAACCGCGTTGTCGAAGTCGTCGGGGGCGCGAAACTCGCCGCGATCGACGCCGAGACGCAGCACGCGGCGCATCAACGCCATGCCGCGATCGACGACCTCCTCGCGGTAGAAGCGGGCAAGCTCGGGAAAATTGCCCGCCTCAGAAATGATGATCTTCGGGATCGCCCCGGCCGGCGATAGCGCCAGTTCGGTCCAGCTGCGCATCAGC
>DASXMC010000004.1:0-2600 GCA_036495885.1 Allostellaceae bacterium
TTTGGCGGCGGCCGAGCCATCAAGTCTTCCACCGCCAGCTCGGCTGGAGCCTCAGCCTCCACAAGGAGCGTCTGGCCCAAGTTCCGGCGTTGCACGAGACGTTCCAACATCGCCAGCGAGAGCGTGCCGGCTGCATAAATCACGGGGATCCCTGGCGGGTTCCAGCGGCCGCCCTTAGGGAACCTCTGAACAGACTGACATTTTGGCGATAGTGGGTTCGCTGCACGGATCGCATGCGGCCCGGACCGTCCCTGGGTGGTCTCGGCGCGGCTATTCCGCTTCGGTGATCGGTTTTTTGTTGGCTTACGGTGTCATTTCGCCTGCGGCGGACAGACTCCGCCCTTGGCTGTCAACCGGCAGGGACGATCAGGTGCCGCACCAGGTATAAGTTCACCAGGGCAAACTGGCTGAACAGGTGCTGTTCGTTCTTGAACAACCCGCGATACCGCACCTTCGTGTAACCGAACTGGCGCTTGAGAACCCGGAATGGATGCTCCACCGCCGAACGCAGCCCTGCCATCACCCGGTTCAGCCGCTTCTCCTCCGGCGTCGTGTCACAGCCCTTCTTGCGCTTGAATGGCACGAACCAGCGCGGACCGGCTTCATCCTCATCGCGCGGGCGATCCGGTTCACGCGTCTTGTCGGCGTAGCCGCGATCACCGTGCGCGGTCGCCTCGTCGCCGTGCAACAGCGTATCCGCCATGCTGTAGTCCGAGACCTTGCCGGTGGTGACCTCCAGCGTGTGCACCAGGCCATGCGCGGTATCGACGCCGATATGCGCCTTCATCCCGAAATGCCACTGGTTGCCCTTCTTGCTCGACGTCATCTCCGGGTCCCGCTTGCGCGCCTGGTTCTTCGTCGACGGCGGCGCCGCGATCAGCGTGGCATCCACGATCGTGCCTTCGCGCAGGATCAGGCCGCGCTCGGTCAGCAAACAGACAACCTCCTGGAACAGGCTCTCCGCCAGTTGGTGCGCTTCCAGCAAATGACGGAAGTTCAGGATCGTCGTCTCGTCCGGCATCCGGCTGACACCCGCGTCTAGCAGCCTGTCGGAGTGAAGTGACGTGAGTGATTGTCGGCCATTCGCGCCGATAACGGAGATCGGGAGCGTGTGCGCGCTTTCGGACGGATAAATCCGGTGGCTGGCTGGTAATGGGATCCCGCTGGTACGGCGTGGGCGGGCCGGCGGCGACGGTTGAGGCTCCAATTTGCGAATTGGCCTCAGTTTGCGCCGGCCAGGACGAACATCCGCTTCATGTTCCAGGCCATGGTCACGAGGTTCCACTCACCGCGCACATTGTCGATGCCACGCAGCAGGAACTGGCGGAACCCGAGTACCGATTTGATGATGCCGAATACCGGCTCGGGCGTCTGCTTGCGCAAGGCGTAGAGTTTCTTGCCCTCGGGCGTCTTGAGGTGATGGTCCATCGCCGCAAGCGGCGTGGGGTCCTTCGGCGGCGACAACAGCGGCCCCGCGAAACGCTCGTCGAGCGAGGGATGATGGGCTTCGCGGCCCATCGCGATCACCGGATCGATGCCCGCCGAGGCACAGGCGTTAACATTGCTCTCGCTGAAATATCCATTGTCCGCCAGCAGCGCTTCGACGTTGCCCAATTCGTCGGGCAAATCAGCGAGCTTGCCGAGCATCGGCTCAAGCTGCTGCTTGTCGTTCGGCGCCTGCACCACATCGGCCGCGATCACCAGCAGACTGCCTGCCGCCACTGCCGCCTGCGCGTTGTAGCACTGCTCAAACCCGCCGCCCGCCACTGGCATGATCCGCGATCCCTCGTCGGTCAGATTGACCTGATCGGTGGGCAGAGGGCCTTCGACCGGCGCCGCAGGCGGGCGGCCAGCAGGCTTCTTGCCGGTCGCCGCGGTCTTCGCCTCACGCGCCTTGAGCCTGGCTTCGTAGTCGGCCCGTTCGCGCGCATGGCGCTCCTTCGCCCGTGCCTCGATCGTCGCCTTTGCGAGGGCAATCGCCGCCAGACGCGCCTCACGCCTGGCCAGTTCCTCGGGGATCGACATCCCGTCCGGCACGTCCGCCTGATCCGCCGCTTCGGCCTTCGCCATCAGCTCCGCCACCTCGGCCTGCAACTGCGCCTCGATCTTACCCGCGTGCTCATACGACAGCGCGCTGTGACGGCTGGCATTGGCGTGCACCTTGGTGCCATCCAGCGCCACCGTGCCCAACTTCAGCACGCCCATCTCGCCCGCCACACTCAGCACCTGAACGAACAATGTCTCGATCTGTTTTAGAAAGCGCCGCCGGAACGCCGCGATCGTGTCATGATCGGGATGCTCGTTCGCGGCGATGAAGCGGAACGCCACCGAGTCATAGCTCGCACGTTCCAGCTTGCGGCTCGAAAACACCCCGGTGGCATAGCCATAGACAATCAGGCCAAGCAGCAGTTCGGGATGGTAGGACGCCTCGCCCGAGCCACGATAGCTGCCGGTCATCGACCGCAAATCCAGCCCCCCGATGACCTCCACCACGAACCGCGCCAGGTGCCGCTCCGGCAACCACTCATCCACTGATGGCGGAAGCAGAAACCCAGTGTCGCGGTCGATCGGGCGGAAATTGCTCATGCGCGGAATGTCCA
>DASXMC010000005.1:0-15033 GCA_036495885.1 Allostellaceae bacterium
AAGCCGGGTTGTTGTGCAGAACCCGGAAGATGGTACGGCCCTGGCAGCACTCGGGGTTGCGCGCTCGCGGATAGCGCTGATCCGTGGATCCGGTGTGGATATCCGGCATTTTGCCCCACTGCCGATGCCGACGGACGGCACGGTCAGGGTCGCTTTGGTCTCACGCATGCTGCGCGAGAAGGGCGTCGTCGACGCGGTCGCCGCAATCCGTTTGTTGCGCGCCCGCAATCTGCCGGTCGAACTGGTTCTGGCCGGCCCGACAGACCGTGACAATCTCGGATCGCTGTCGCATCGAGACCTGTCCCCCCTTGCCGCCGAGCCGGGTGTCAGCTGGATCGGTGCGGTTGATGACGTGCGTGAGGTATGGCGGCACGCGTCGATCGCAGTATTGCCCTCGACCTACGGCGAGGGGGTGCCCAAAGCGTTGCTCGAAGCCGCGGCCTGCGCCCGGCCGATCGTGGCCAGCGACGTGCCGGGCTGCCGAGCAGCAGTGTGCACCGGAGAGAGCGAAAGCGCTATTCTCGTGGCGCCGCGCGATGTCAACGCCCTCGCCGACGCGATCGCTGCGCTCGTAGGCGACCCGTTGCGGCGGCAGACGATGGGCCAAAACGGCCGGGCGCTGATCGTAGCCGGTTTTACCGAGGAGGTCGTGGCGCGGGAGACGCTGGCGCTTTATCGCCATGCGCTCGCCCACAGAGCCGCGCCATCATGATCCGCGCCTGGCTCGCCATCGCCGCCTGTGCCGGAGTTCTGTCGGTCGCGGCGGGGGCGGTCGCCGCGCATCTCGGCGGCGGTGAACCGCAAGCCGCCGAACTGCTGCGAACGGGCTCGCTCTACGGCATGGTTCATGCGGCCGCATTGGTCGGGATCGCAGCACTTATCGAACGGCGCGAGCGGCGGCTTCTGCTGCTGGCGATTGCGGGATGGAGCTTTGCCGCCGGAACCTGCCTGTTCAGCTTCAGCCTGTTCGCGCTGGCGCTGACGCGATGGTTGTGGCTCGCGGCGGTAACGCCGTTTGGCGGGACGGCGTTGTTGATCGGATGGATGGCGCTGGGGCTCGGCGCGCTCCGTCGAACGTAATTGACCGCGTGCGACGACTGTTCGTCGCGTTATTGCGTTAAGCTTGTGGCTGCTGTTATGCGACGCTCGGTCTCACGTCCAGATAACGAGGGCTGGTGGTGACGACACTCTTATACTCGCATCCGGACTGTCTGGAGCACGATCCTGGCGCCAATCACCCCGAATCTCCGGCGCGCCTGCGCGCTGTGCTGTCGGCGCTGTCCGCACGGCGCTTTGTCGGCTTGCAACAGCGCGAAGCGCCGCAGGCAGCACTCGAAGACCTCCTCCGGGTGCATCCACGCCACTTTGTCGAGCGCATTCTGAAGGCCGTGCCGGTAGCCGGCCATGTGGCGCTCGACGCCGACACCGTGCTGTCGGCGGCCTCCGGCCGCGCGGCCCTGCGGGCGGCGGGGGCGGTATGTGCGGCCGTAGACGCCGTCATCGCCGGAGAAGCAACGAACGCTTTCTGTGCCATACGTCCGCCCGGACACCATGCCGAGCCGGACCGGGCGATGGGCTTTTGCCTGTTCAACAACGCCGCTGTCGGCGCCGCGCGAGCGCGCGAGGTGCACGGCCTCGAACGGGTGGCGGTCATCGATTTCGATGTCCATCACGGCAACGGAACGCAAGCGGCGTTTGCAACCGACCCCCACTTGTTCTATGCCTCGACGCATCAATATCCGCTCTATCCCGGCACCGGCGCCGCGAGCGAGACCGGTATCGGCAACATCGTCAATGTGCCGTTACGGCCAATGTCGGGATCGGCGCCTTTTCGCCGGGCATTCAGTGAACGCGTGCTGCCGGCGCTCGACCAATTCCGTCCGATGCTGGTGATCGTTTCGGCCGGGTTCGATGCTCACAAGAGCGATCCGCTGGCGCAATTGATGCTGGACGAAAGCGATTACGTCTGGGTTACCGAGCAGCTCGTCGAGGCTGCATCCCGCCATGCCGGTGGTCGGCTCGTGTCGACACTCGAAGGCGGCTATGATTTATCGGCGCTCGGCGCCAGCGCGGCGGCGCATGTGGGTGCCCTGATGGCGGCATGAGCCTGCCGATCAGCTGCTGTTTTGCCGGTGCCGTCGAGATCCGCAGTTCGCGTATCGCGAAAACCTCCCCCAATCCCACGCTATTTGTTAGATAGAGCACGATGGACGAGCCCAGCCCACCCCCCGATATCGCGAGCATGAGCTTCGAGGATGCGCTAGCCGAACTCGAACAGATCGTGCGGCGGCTTGAAGCCGGGCAGGTCAAGCTCGACGAGGCCATCCTTTCTTACGAGCGCGGGGCCCTTTTGAAGCAGCACTGCGAGCGAAAGCTCGGCGAGGCGCAGCTGAGGGTCGAGCGCATCGTCATCGGCGCCGACGGCGCCATTGCCACGGAGCCCGCAAAGTTTGACTGATACGCTGTGGCCCCAAATCACCTTTGAAGAGGCGCTCGCCCATTCTGCGAGTCTGACCGATTCGTTGCTGGAGCGGGTCCTGCTCGTCCCGCCGGGTCTCGAAGCGCGGGTGTACGAGGCGATGCGCTATGCGGCACTCGGCCCCGGAAAGAGGCTGCGGCCCTTTCTGGTGCTCGCCAGCGCGCGTCTGTTCGGCATCAACCGACATTGCGCGTTGCAAGTGGCGGCGGCCGTCGAAATGGTCCATGCTTACTCGCTGGTGCATGACGATCTTCCGGCGATGGACGACAGCGCGCTGCGCCGCGGCCGCCCGACCTGCCATAAAGAATTCGATGAGGCGACCGCGGTTCTGGCCGGCGACGGCCTGTTGACAATGGCATTCGAGATGTTGGCGCATCCAGACACCCATGCGGATCCTGCCGTGCGCTGCGAGTTGGTGGCCGCACTCGCCGCCGCCGCCGGTGCGGCCGGCATGGTCGGAGGTCAGATGATCGACCTGATCGCCGAGCACCGAGCGCTCGATATCGGCGCGGTCACCCGACTGCAACAGATGAAGACCGGAGCGCTGATAGCCTTTTCGTGCGAATCCGGAGCGATCCTCGGCAAGGCGCCGGCGTCGGCGCGCACGGCGCTCCGCGGCTATGCGCACGATCTTGGATTAGCTTTTCAGATTGCCGACGATCTGCTCGATGTCGAGGGCTCGGCGGCCGAAACCGGTAAGCCCGTCGGTGCCGATGCGGCCGCCGGCAAAGCCACATTCGTGTCGATCCTGGGCAGCGAGCGGGCCCGCGGCCAAGCCGAGTTGCTGATCGGACAAGCCGTCACACATCTTGATTTGTTCGGAGGAAGAGCGGAACTTTTAAGAGAGGCTGCGCGATATGTAATCAGCCGCCGCACGTGAGGAGCCAGGATTGGACCAAGCCCCGCCCCGCCCGATTTCCAATCGGACGCCGCTGCTAGACCAGATCGACGTTCCGGCCGATCTGCGTCGGCTGCCCGAAGCGGATCTGCGCCAACTCGCCGATGAGTTGCGCGCCGAGCTGATCGATGCGGTCTCGATCACCGGTGGCCACTTCGGCGCCGGCCTCGGCGTTGTCGAGTTGACAGTGGCGCTCCACTACGTCTTCGACACACCCAACGATCGGCTGATCTGGGACGTTGGGCATCAGGCTTATCCGCACAAGATCCTGACCGGCCGGCGCGACCGGATCCGCACGATCCGGCAGGGTGGCGGGCTTTCCGGTTTCACCAAACGCTCCGAGAGCGAATACGACCCGTTTGGCGCTGCACACAGCTCGACATCGATTTCATCCGGACTCGGCATGGCCGTGGCGCGCGATCTGCGCGGCGAGCGACGGAACGTCATCGCCGTTATTGGCGACGGTGCGATGAGCGCCGGCATGGCCTATGAGGCGATGAACAACGCCGGAGCGATGGACTCGCGGCTGATCGTCATCCTCAACGATAACGACATGTCGATCGCACCGCCAGTAGGGGCGATGAGCGCCTATCTATCGCGGCTCCTGTCCTCGAAATCGTTCATGTCGCTGCGCCACATCGCCAAAGAAGTGGCGCGGCATTTTCCCAAACCGCTCGAAGACGCCGCGCGGCGCGCCGAGGAATTGGCGCGCGGCTTTGTCACGGGCGGCACTCTGTTCGAGGAGATGGGATTTTATTACGTCGGTCCGATCGACGGCCATAACCTCGATCATTTGCTGCCGGTGCTGAAGAACGTGCGCGACACCAAGGAGACTGGGCCGATCCTGGTGCATGCCGTCACCGAGAAAGGTCACGGTTATCTTTCGGCCGAGCAGGCCGACGACAAATGGCACAGTGTCGCCAAGTTCGATGTGATTACCGGAACCCAGGCGAAATCGAGCTCAAAAGCGCCGTCCTATACGAGTGTGTTCGCCAAAGCTCTGATCAAAGAAGCCGAGCTCGACGACCGCATCGTCGCGATCACCGCGGCGATGCCGTCGGGTACCGGGCTCAACCTTTTCGGAGAGAAATTTCCCAACCGCTCCTTTGACGTCGGCATCGCCGAGCAGCACGCGGTGACCTTTGCCGCCGGTCTCGCAGCCGAAGGGATGAAGCCGTTTGCAACGATCTATTCGACCTTTCTGCAGCGCGCCTACGACCAGGTCGTGCACGACGTGGCGATCCAGAAATTGCCGGTGCGGTTTGCGATCGATCGGGCCGGGCTCGTCGGTGCCGACGGTCAGACCCACGCCGGCTCGTTCGACGTCACTTATCTTGGCTGTCTGCCCGGCTTCGTGATCATGGCGGCTGCGGACGAGGCCGACCTCGTCCACATGGTCGCTACCTGTGCCGCATTCGACGAGGGACCATCGGCGTTACGTTATCCGCGCGGCGACGGGATCGGCGTGCCGCTCCCCGAACGCGGCATCCACCTCGACATCGGCCGCGGCCGCATTATGCGCGAGGGAACGACGATTGCTCTGCTGAGCCTCGGCGGCCGCCTCGGCGAGTGCATGAAGGCGGCACAGGAACTGGCGTCGTATGGTTTGTCGACGACCGTCGCCGACGCGCGTTTTGCCAAGCCGCTCGATATCGATTTGATCAATCGCTTGGTTCGCGAGCATGAAGTCGTGATTACGATCGAGGAGGGGGCGATCGGAGGCTTTGGCAGTCATGTGCTGCATCATCTGGCAGCCAACGGCCTGCTCGACCACGGGCTCAAAATCCGCACGATGGTTTTGCCCGATGTCTTCCTCGATCACGACAGCCCGCAGGCGCAGTACGACAAGGCGGGGCTCAACGCTCGCCATATCGTTGCGATGGCGCTGTCTGCGCTGGGCCGAGAGATCGCCGCCCAGCCGGCGCGCGCATAGCAGGCCTGCCCGCAGGCTGCGCTGAAGAAGGGCGCCGGCAGCATCGGTTGCCAGCCAAGCGTCGGGCCGACCAAATCCTGGCCGAGCGCGGACTCGTCGAAAGCCGAGCCCGGGCGCAGGCTCTCATTGTGGCTGGGCTGGTTTTCGTCGGCGAACGGCGGGTATCGAAGCCGGGGGACATGCTAGCTGCCGATGCCTCGATCGAAATCCGGGGCCGCGAACACCCTTGGGTGTCGCGCGGCGGCGTCAAACTAGCTCATGCGCTCGATCATTTCGCAATCGATCCGCACGGGTGGACGGCGCTCGACATCGGCGCCTCGACCGGCGGCTTCACCGATGTTCTGCTGGCCCGCGGCGCGCGCCGGGTTTACGCGGTCGATGTCGGCCATGGACAGCTGGCGTGGAAATTGCGCCAAGATCCCCGAATCGTAGTCTATGAGCGGATCAATGCACGCAGCCTCAGCCGGGAGCAAATCCCCGAGCCGGTCGACATCGTCACCTGTGACGCCAGCTTTATCGGTTTGGCAACGGTGTTGCCGGCGCCACTGGCGCTCACTGCCCAAGAAGCCGCTCTGGTCGCACTCGTCAAGCCGCAATTTGAGGCAGGTCCAGGCGATGTCGGCAAAGGCGGTGTGGTGCGCGATCCAGCGATTCATTGCCGGGTTTGCGAGCGCGCCGCCGCCTGGGTCGCAGCACAGCCGGGGTGGGAGGTAATCGGCGTCATCGCGAGCCCGATCTTGGGACCAAAAGGCAATCGCGAATTTCTGCTCTACGCGCGCCGCGGCGCGGTTGCGGCAAAGACCGCCCGTTTCTCGTCTGGGTGTTGACCTTGCGCCGATCGCGGCGGCAGCCTGACCGCATCGAGAACGGTTTGGAGATCCCGGAAGCGGAATGGTTTTTCGAGCAGCGCCGCCGGCCGTTCGGTCACCGACAGACCAGGGTGGAATTGGTTTCCGCTCAACGTGAACGTCGGAATTCCAAGCGCTGCACAATCGCGGACCAGACCGGCCTCATGGCCAGATTCGAGCACAAGGTCGGTGACAACCACGTCGATCGAGTGGGTTGTGAGTGAGGTCGTTGCTTGGACCGCGTCGGCACAAGTCTCCACTACATGACCGCAATCGGAAAGAATGCCGGCAAAGAACTGGCGGATAAGCTGATCCGACTCAGCAAGCAGAATGCGTGACATCTTCGCCTCGTGCGAGCCGGTAAACTTGGCCCGGACGCATCGAAGCCGATAATTATTAAGATGCGCTAAACCGGAAGCAGGCGGTTGCGGACTGGGCTCAACTCTCCTCGAACGCGATAGTCAGAGCGGGACGGCATCCCCGCTCCACAGCTCGATGGCCCCGCCCCGCAGCCGAACAGGCGCCGCGACCAACGACATCGAGCCTTGTGCCTGCTGTTGCCGTGTGTTGGACACGATTAGGGTTACTAAAGCTGCACAAACCGATGGACATCGCCAGCCAACCTGTCCGAAAATGATCGCGCGGAAACCAAACCTTCACGACGATATTCCTCGCGAATTTCGGTTGGCCTCGGGGGACACGATTGCATCGTCAGGTTACCGGTCGGGCATGGCGTGCCATATCTGCCCGCCGCAAGGCAGCGCCGAGCGGCCGCAACTTTTTGTTTCTGCAAAACATGGCGACGCGATTTTTCGAGCATCTCGCCGCCGAACTCGCCGCGCGCGGTCACGGCGTGCATCGGGTAAATTTCAATGGCGGCGACCGTGTCTTTTGGAGGCTCCCCAATAGCGTAGATTTTTGCGGGCGTGAGTACGAATGGCCGCACTTCCTCGATCAACTGATCACCGAACGGGCCGTTAGCGACCTCATCCTGTTTGGCGACTGCCGGCCGCTGCACCGCGCTGCGATCCGGCTTGCCGCGGAGCGTCGGGTGCTCGTCCACGTGGTGGAGGAGGGTTATGTCCGCCCGAACTGGATCACCTTCGAAGAAGGCGGGGTAAACGGCAATTCCTCGCTGCCCAGAGACCCCGACTGGTATCGCGAGCGCGCGCGCGATCTGCCGCCGTGGCAGCCGCCGCCGCCTGTGCCGGGCCAGTTCCGCCGCCGGGCTTTTGAAGACGTTCTGTATAACTTCGCCTCGATGGCGGCAGTTCTGCACTTTCCCCATTACCGCACCCACCGCCCCTACTATCAGCTGATAGAGTATGCGGGTTGGCTGCGCCGCCTGTTGTTGATGCGCAGGGCGGAGAGGCGGGCTACCGCCGCAATCGAAACATTGACTGGCGACCCGATTTATTTTTTTCCGCTGCAGCTTGACTGTGACTATCAGATGCGGGTGCATTCGCCGTTTCGAGCAACCCATCTGGCGATCGATTTTGTGCTGCGGTCGTTCGCGCGCCATGCTCCCCCCACCTCGACCCTTGCCGTCAAACTCCACCCGCTTGACAGCGGCCTCGTCGATTGGGTCAGCATTGTCGGCCACATCGCGGCCGAGCAGTCGGTCGGCGAGAGGGTGACGGTGCTCGACGGCGGCGATTTGTCAAAGCTGCTGGCGCAATGTCATGCGGTGGTCACCGTCAACAGCACCGTCGGCAGCCAGGCGTTGGCGAACGGAAAGCCGGTGATTGCCCTGGGCCAGGCGATGTACGATTTGCCGGGGCTGACCTATCAGGGCGACCTCGATCGTTTTTGGACCGAGGCGGCGCCACCCGACATGGATTTATTCGACGCGCTGCGCCGCGTGCTTGCTGCGCAATGCATGGTTCCGGGCTCGTTTTTCAGCGAGACCGGGTTGCGGATGGCGGTCGCGGCGGCTGTCGAGCGTCTCGAGGCGGCTTGTGCGTATCCGGCGCGCCGATCGGCGACGGATGAGCTTGCCGTTCCCGATGGACCAATCACGAGCTTTGCCGCCGAATAGCCGACGGCGCGGCAACGCCGGCCGGTACACGCACACAGTCAGGCTCATGTGTCGGCGGGCGTTGAGTTCTGCGCTTCGGCGTGGGCGCGAATGGCCGAAAGCGTCGCGCGGGTGGTGATCTCCTCGGGGTCCATCGCCAGTTCGATGATCGCGGCGCGCTTGGCCGCTACCGCCTCCTCGAAGGCGGGTGCGAATTCCTCGGTGCGGGAAATGCGTGCGCCGTAGGCGCCGTAGGCGCGGGCGAGAGCAATAAAATCCGGGTTGGCGAGCGCGGTTCCAACTACGCGGCCCGGAAACCGGCGCTCCTGATGCATGCGGATCGTCCCGTACATCGCATTGTTGAACAACAGAATGATCGGGCCCACCCCGGCGGCCATCGACGTCGCCAGTTCCTGACCAGTCATCATAAAACCGCCGTCGCCGCAAAACCCGACCACGAGCCGGTCGGGATGGACGAGCTTGGCGACGACCGCGGACGGCACCCCATAACCCATCGCACCACTCGTCGGCCCGAGCTGACGCCCCGGCCGGCGATATTGCAGAAAGCGGTTGGGCCAGCCGCTGAAATTGCCGGCGTCGCTGGTGACGATCGCGTTGTCCGGCAGATTTTCGCGCAGCCAACCCATCACCGCACCCAGATCGAGCGGACCGTGTGCGGATGGCGAGGGCGCAAGCCCGGCTTCGTACTCTCCGCGCGCCGCCGCACGCCAGGCCGACCAGCGCTTCGCCGGCACCGGCTCCAATGCCGCGGCCGCGCCGGCAAATTCTGGCATCCCAGACTGGATTGCCAGGGTCGGGCGGAACACCCGCCCCAATTCCTCGGCCGCAAGGTGAACATGGATCAGAACCTTGCCTGGCTCGGGAATGCCGAGCAGCGTGTAGGATTGCGAGGTGATTTCCCCAAGGCGGGCGCCGATTGCCAGCAAGAGATCGGCCTCCTTCACGCGCGCAACCAGCGCCGGGGCGGTGCCGGTGCCTAGATCGCCGACAAAACACGGCAAGCGGTTGTCGACGATGTCTTGGCGGCGAAACGAACAGGCCACCGGCAGATCATTCACCGAGGCAAAATTGGCGATGTCGCGACAGGCGGCGTCGGTCCATCCGCCGCCGCCCACCAGCATGATCGGCCGCTCGGCCGCGGCGACGAGGCGGCGCATCTCGGCGAGATCGGCCGCCCCCGGATGGGCGCGCACGGCATGATACGGACCGGCGATCGCAACGGCGCGATGGTCGCGCAGCATATCCTCTGGCAAGGCAAGCACGACCGGGCCGGGACGGCCGGAGGTCGCCACCTGAAACGCCTGGTTGACGAGCTCGGGAACGCGTTCGGCCATATCGATCTGCGCCACCCATTTGGCGAGCGGGGCGAACATGCGACGGAAATCGACCTCTTGAAAGGCTTCGCGGTCGATCTGGTGGCGCGCCACCTGGCCGACCAGCACCACCATCGGCGTCGAATCCTGAAACGCGGTGTGGATGCCGATCGAGGCATTGCATGCGCCAGGTCCGCGCGTCACCAAGAGCACGCCGGGTCTGCCGGTCAATTTGCCGTAAGCCTCGGCCATGAACGCCGCACCCCCCTCCTGACGGCAGGTCACAAACCGGATTTCCGGCGCGTCAAAAAGCGCATCCAGCACTTCGAGATAGCTCTCGCCGGCGACGCCAAATGCCATGTCGACGCGATGGGCGCGCAAGGCGGCGACGACCAGTTGGCCGCCGCTGCGAGGAGAAAGATTCGTCACCATAAGCCAACCTTGAGCGCTGCGACAGAGACGGCATTTGAGACGATCAGCCGCGCCGACGGAAGAGGCTTGGCTTCACCTGGGATGCAATGCGGGGCTACCGCTTATAATCGGCGGACCGACGTGCCGTGGAGACGGGCCGGGGGACGCGCCGGCTGTGGACTGATAAGCTCGCGGCGACGCGATTTAGCAGGCGAATATGGACGACCAGCATAGCGATATTTTGGCGCGCGAAGGGGGAACGAAGCGCGAGGATGACACGCACCTCGATGCGGAAGGTTTTGTCGCCGAGCCCCGCGAGATCCAGACCAGACCGAGGCGTCGGTCCTGGCTTGGCGTCCTCGTCTGGGGAGTGTTGCTGGTGGCGATCGTCGGCGCGGCGGTCCTATATCTGCCGCGCCTCGCGCACCGGGAGAGCCCGGGCCCGGGCGCGCGCACGATAGCGGCCGGGCCGATCCCGGTCGGGGTGGCAAGCGCGCAAAAAGGCGACATGCCGGTCACGTTGAGCGGGCTCGGCACCGTCACGCCGCTGGCCGTCGTCACGGTCAAAACCCAGCTCAACGGCTATTTGATGAGTGTCGGGTTTGTCGAAGGCCAGCACGTCAAAAAAGGTGATTTTCTCGCCCAGGTCGATCCGCGCCCCTATCAGGTCGCACTCGAACAAGCGCAGGCGCAGCTTGCAAAGGACGAGGCCACCCTGAAAGACGCCGAACTCGATCTGAGGCGCTACAACACCCTCGTTTCACAAAACTCGATCGCGACCCAGACGCGCGACACGCAGGTTGCGACCGTCGGTCAGGATCGGGCCCAGATCATGCTCGATCAGGCCCAGATCGATACGCAAAAACTCAATCTGACCTATGCCCACATCATCTCGCCGGTGACCGGCCGGGTCGGGCTGCGCCAAGTAGACCCGGGCAATTACGTCCAGACCAGCGACCCCAACGGCATCGTCGTCGTGACTCAGCTGCAGCCGATTTCGGTCATCTTTACGTTGCCGGAAGACGAGGTGCCCCAGGTGCTCAAGCAATATCACGCGGGCGCGATATTGCAGGCCATTGCCTATGATCGCACCGGGACGACCCAAATCGCGGTCGGTCGGCTCAATACCATCGACAACCAAATCGACCCGACAACCGGGATGGTAAAACTCAGAGCGACGTTCAATAACGCGGACGAAAGTCTGTTCCCAAATCAGTTCGTCAACATCAAGCTGCTCGTCAACACGTTGCACGATACGGTGCTGATTCCGACTGCGGCAATCCAGCGCGGAGCCCCCGGCACATTTGTCTATCTCGTCAAGCCGAACCGCACCGTCGCGGTGCAGACAATCAAGCTCGGCCCCGGCGATGGTCAGCACGTCGCGGTTCTCTCCGGGCTCGAACCTGGTGCGCAGGTCGTCGATGACGGCGCCGACCGACTGAAGGACGGCGCGAAGATCACGGTTGCTCCGCCTGCGGGAGCGGCCGTTGCGGCGGCGGCCAGCGGCAGCCCGCCGCATGCGGGGCAGCACCGGCAGCATCACGGCGGCGCGCAACCGACCAGCGAATGAGCCCGTCGCGCATCTTTATCCTTCGTCCGGTGGCGACGACGCTGCTGATGGCGGCGATCATGCTGGTCGGGTTATTCGCCTATCGGTTTCTGCCGCTGTCGGCGCTGCCCGAAGTGGATTATCCGACGATACAGGTGCAGACCTTTTATCCCGGCGCCAGCCCGGATGTGATGACCTCATCGGTCACCGCACCACTCGAAGTGCAGTTCGGGCAGATGCCCGGCCTCAATCAGATGTCGTCGACGAGCTCGGCCGGCGCCTCGGTCATCACCCTGCAGTTCAGCCTCGATCTGAGCCTCGACGTCGCCGAGCAGGAGGTCCAGGCGGCGATCAACGCGGCCGGCAATCTGCTGCCGTCCGATCTGCCGGCGCCGCCGATCTACGCCAAGGTCAATCCGGCGGACGCGCCGGTCCTGACCCTGGCGCTGACCTCGAAAACGCTGCCGATGACCGAGGTCGAAGACCTCGCCGACACCCGTCTTGCGCAAAAGATTTCGCAGTTGCCCGGGGTGGGCCTCGTCAGCCTGGCCGGCGGCAACCGGCCGGCGGTCAGGGTGCAGGCGAACAATCTGCAGCTCTCTGCCTACGGCCTCAACATCGACGATTTGCGCACCACACTCGGCAACGCCAACGTCAATCAGCCCAAGGGCAATTTCGACGGCCCCTCGCGGTCCTATACGATCAACGCCAACGACCAGATCGAGAAAGCCAGTCAATATAACGATCTCGTCATTGCCTACCGCAACAACGCTCCGGTCAAATTGTCGGACGTGGCGCTGGCGAAGGACGCGCCCGAAAACACCAAGCTTGCCGCCTGGGTCAATACTTCCCCAGCGATCATCGTCAACATCCAGCGCCAGCCCGGCGCCAATGTGATCGCCGTCGTCGACGGCATCCAGAAGCTGCTGCCGGAATTGCAGGCCTCGCTTCCCGCCGGGGTCGAGGTTCAGGTCGTGACCGACCGTACGACGACGATCCGCGCCTCGGTCGCCGATGTCGAGTTCGAGCTCGGCCTCGCCGTCGTGCTGGTGGTGATCGTTATCTTTGTGTTTTTGCGCAGTCCGTCGGCAACCCTGATCCCGAGTCTGTCGGTGCCGCTGTCCTTGGTCGGCACCTTGGCGGTCATGTATCTTGCCGGGTTCAGCCTCAACAATCTGTCGTTGATGGCGCTGACGATCGCCACCGGCTTTGTCGTCGACGACGCGATCGTCATGATCGAAAACATCTCGCGCTATATCGAGGCCGGCGATCCGCCGGTGCAGGCGGCATTAAAGGGCTCGGCGCAGATCGGTTTTACAATTATTTCGCTGACCGTTTCGCTGATCGCGGTGCTGATCCCGCTGTTGTTCATGCCCGACGTGGTCGGCCGGCTGTTCCGCGAGTTCGCGATCACGCTCGCGGTCACGATCGTCATCTCGGCAGTGGTGGCGCTGACCCTGGTGCCGATGATGTGCGCCAGGATCTTGCGCCATCACCGGCCCTCCGAGATGTCGCTCGTCGCGCGCAAGAGCCAGGAGTGGTTCGACCGGCTGATCGCCGAATATGGGCGGTTGCTGAGCTGGGTGCTCGACCATCAGCCGCTGACCCTGCTGGTCGCGGTCGCCACCCTGGCGTTGACCGTGTTTTTGTACATCGTCATCCCGAAAGGCTTTTTCCCGGTTCAGGACACCGGCCTCATTCAGGGGATCTCGGTCGCCTCGCCATCGGTTTCGTTTGCGGCAATGTCCGACCGTCAGCAAGCACTCGGCAACGCTATCCTCAACGACCCCGATGTCGCGAGCCTGACCTCGTTCATCGGGGTCGACGGCACCAACACGACACTAAACAGCGGCCGTTTCCTGATCAATCTCAAACCCCGCGATCAGCGCAGCCTGTCTGCGAGCGACATCATCCGCCGGCTGGAGAACGAGGTGGCGGGCATCCCCGGTATCACCCTCTACATGCAGCCGGTGCAGGATCTGACGATCGACGCCACGGTCAGCCGCTCGCAATACCAGTTCGTGCTGGAAGACGCCAATGCCGCCGAATTCGCGAAGTGGGTTCCCAAGCTGATACAACGGCTCGATCAGATCCCGCAGATCGAGGATGTCGCCAGTACGTTTTCCGATAACGGCCTGTCGGCCTACGTCAACATCGATCGCGCGACCGCGGCGCGGTTTGGCATCACCCCAGCGACTGTCGACAACGCGCTCTATGATTCTTTCGGCCAGCGCATTGTCTCGACGATCTTTACCCAGTCGAACCAATATCGCGTGATCCTTGAAGCCGACCCGGCGATGCAGCAGTCGGTGAATTCGTTGGGGTCGATCTATCTGCCGTCCTCGACCGCGGTAAACGGCCAGGTGCCGATGTCGGCGATCGCGCAAATCGAGGAGCAAACGGCCCCGCTCGAAATACAGCATTTGGGCCAATTCCCGGCGACGACGGTATCGTTCAATCTGGCGACGGGGGCCTCACTCGGCGATGCGGTCGATGCGATCCAGCAGGCGGAAAAAGACATCGACATGCCGATCAGCATGATCACCGTCTTCCAGGGTGCGGCATTAGCGTTTCAAGCCGCCCTTGGCAATGAGCTGATCCTGATCGTCGCTGCGATCATCACAATGTACATCGTGCTGGGCGTGCTCTACGAGAGTTTCATCCACCCGATCACGATCCTCTCGACGTTGCCTTCGGCTGGCGTCGGCGCGTTGCTCGCATTGATGATCGACGGCAGCGATTTGAGCGTGATCGCGATCATCGGCATCATCCTGCTGATCGGCATCGTCAAAAAGAACGCGATCATGATGGTCGACTTTGCGCTCGACGCCGAAAGGCACGAGGGCAAGTCGCCGCGCGAAGCGATTTATCAGGCTTGCCTGTTACGCTTCCGGCCGATCCTGATGACGACAATGGCGGCATTGTTTGCTGCCCTGCCTCTGATGCTCGGCACCGGCACCGGTTCCGAGCTGCGCCATCCGCTCGGTGTGACGATCGTCGGCGGGTTGATCTTCAGCCAGCTTTTGACCTTGTTCACCACACCGGTGATCTACCTCGGTTTCGACCGGCTCGCGACTGCCTTGTGGCGCCGCCACGGCGGGGCGGCCGCGGAGAGCGCCCTTCCGTGAATCTTTCGGCAGGTTTCATTCGCCGTCCGGTTGCGACGACCCTCTTGACGCTCGGCATGGCGCTGGCCGGAATGTTCGCCTATTTCAACTTGCCGGTCGCACCCCTGCCGCAGGTCGATTTCCCGACCATCGTCGTCAATGCGACAATGCCGGGCGCCAGCCCCGACACAATGGCGACGACCGTAGCAACGCCGCTCGAACGCCATCTGGGCGTCATCGCCGACGTGACCGAAATGACCTCGCAGAGCACGGTCGGCAACAGTCGCATCACCCTGCAGTTCAACCTCAACCGAAACATCGACGGGGCTGCGCGCGATGTCGAGGCGGCAATCAATGCCGCGCGCGTCGACCTCCCGACGAGCCTGCGACAGAACCCGACCTACCGAAAGGTCAACCCGGCCGACGCGCCGATCGCGATTTTGTCGATGACCTCGGA
>DASXMC010000006.1:0-2994 GCA_036495885.1 Allostellaceae bacterium
GGCCACGGTGGTGCTGCGGTGCGCTCCGCGGCGCGCAATCGGGCCGAGCGCGCCCGCGGGTTGCGCGCCACCTCGTCCGCGCTGGGCTTGATCGGGCGCCGGTGCATCAGGCAAAAGCTGGGTGCGGCGGTATCCGGCGCCGGAGGTTCATGCCGCGAGGGGCGCGCTGCGGTTGTGCTGCGCTGCCGTAAGAACTCCTTGACCCGCCTGTCCTCGAGCGAGTGGAACGCCACCACAGCGAGCCGGCCGCCCGGCATCAGCAGGCGTTCGGCGGCCTCAAGTCCGCGATCGAGCTCGCCGAGTTCGTCGTTGACCGCGATGCGCAGCGCCTGAAACGTCCGGGTTGCGGGATCAAGACCCGGTTCGGCGTTGGGGATTGCAGCGCGTACAACATCGGCAAGCGTGAGCGTGCGCTGGATCGGATGTTGCACGCGAGCACGGCCGACCGCGCGAGCGATCCGCCGGGCGTGGCGTTCCTCGCCCAATTCGCGCAGGAGCCGGGCGAGCTCCGCTTCCGACAAAGCAGCGACGAGGTCGGCCGCACTTTGCCCACCACCGCTCATGCGCATATCGAGTGGACCGTCCGAGCGAAACGAAAATCCCCGCTCAGGAGTATCGAGCTGCAACGACGAGACGCCGAGATCAAAGGCCACCCCCGCGATCGCCGCACCCGCTGCCGCCAACAGCCGCTCCATGTCGCCGAAATTTCCTTCGAAGATCTCGAGCCGCCCGTCATAACCGGCAGCGAGATCATGGCCGCGGCGTACCGCGTCGGGGTCGCGGTCGATTGCTGCCACCCGGCAATTCGCCGCCGCGAGCAAGGCGCGGCTGTACCCGCCGGCGCCAAAGGTGGCATCGACATAAAGAGCACCGTCGCGCGGCGCCAAAGCCTCGATCACCGCTTCGACCATCACCGGCACATGCTCGGCAGACGCGATGCCGCCGGGGCCTGGCGCCGGTGCGGCGCGGTCTGCGGCGCGATGGCGTTGCCTTCTCATTGCCCTTGCCGATCGGCAGAACGGCCCAGCGCCGGGATCAGAGTTCCCTGCGAGCGCGCGCGTTCGCGCAAAGTGGCTGCGTGTTCGGCATATTGCGCCGGTTCCCAGAGCTGGAAATTGCGCCCGACCCCGACAAAAGCAACGCTCTCGGTGATCGCGGCATGGGCCGCGAGATCGGGCGGCAAGGCAATCCGTCCCTCGCTGTCGAACGGCAATTCCCGGGACGAGGCAAATAGCATTTCGAGGTTTTCGTGCTGGTCGGAAAATTTGTCGAGGGTGTCGAGCCGCGCTGCCAGATCCTCCATCCATTCGATGCTGTTGGCTTCGAGAGCGGGGTATTTGTAGGAGGGAAAAACGACGATGCCGGGAAAGCGCTGAGCCTGGAGCGCTGTGCGAAAGGTCGCCGGCACTGATACTCGCCCCTTGCGGTCGACCTTGTTCACATAAGTGGACAGAAACATGCCACTTCTTCCCCCAACGCTCACCCATGAACGCTCGGCAAGGGGCGCCCGATGGGTGCTGCCGAAGTTCCCCCCATCGGCCACACCCGCTCATGGGATGACATGGGATACTATGGGAAACTATGGGTGTCAATCCTCTTTTCAAAATAAAACTTGCAATTTTATCGATCGCGATGTGCGGTCCATCCATGACGTTACGTTGACGGGCTAAGGACGAGCAGAGATCGGCAAAGTGAACCTGGCGCACCTAAATGGCCTCAGGTCGTCGCGACGGCTGCAGCAGTGGTACAAGAAACCGGTTCACGGCAAGGCGCTTGGCGTGGTGGGGAGATGCTAGCCTGGAATCGTGACATCGCGACTAGGCAGCCGCGGCACCATTTCCAGGCTTCCCTGGCTGATCAAAAATTTACAATGATCATAGATGGCGACCCGTGCGGCTTCCGTGCGATTATTTCCATAGAGACCGGTTTCGACGAGGCGATCGAGGTACCAAACCGTTTGAGCATTGACCGAGAGGGTGATCTGCTCGGATTTCAGGGGGTTAACGTCGCGCGCCATAGCTGTGACCGCTCTGCGATAAGAATGGCAAAAGAATGCCATAAGAATGGCAGGATGGCGAGCAAAAGGTTTAAGCTAATCGAGAATTTCTCAGCTGCAGGTTGGAAATCGTCCGATCGGGGTGCCGGGCTCGGGCTTGCTGGAAAACCGGAACCCCTCTTCTGGGAGCTTCGGCGGGAGTGCGCATCGCCACCACCCCGCAGCCGAAAACTCATGGCGGCGCAAGTTGGGGCATGCGCTCCGCGCCCCGCACTGACAGGTGTTTTTGATCTCCTGACAGCCTCGCTCGTGAAAGGCGACGGAAAGCCCGGTTAGATCGGCTTAGCCACGCCGCCTGTCGCTCAGTGCACAAGCTGCATGTGGAACGGGCGATCCCCCCTGTGGATCGCCCGCTCTTCCCCCCGAGTGTGGCCCGCGGATCGGTGACTGCCCGCAAGCACTTCGCCGATGGCCGCGTCGCGACCGCGAAAATCCGTTTCGGCCACACATCGGACACTACCCGATCGAGCCCGCGGCGCAATCGTGCAACCCGCTACTCACAGAGTTTTCCCCCGGAATCTGCAATTATCCCGGTTTCTTCCGCCAAAACATCCACGGGTGCCCCCAGTGCCGCAGCCGGATCGGGGGGCCGCCGGCGATTTTGCGTCGATGGACTGCGTGCCAGACGGCGTGTAAGCCGGGTTCTGTACCACCGAAGGAGCGCCAACGCGATCCATCGGCAGTGGCGGCCATTCCTCTGGGACGCCCGTTGCCGAGCGCCTCCTGCGACCGACCCGGGCGGCAGCGCGAAGGTTCGCCCGATGCGGCGCGCGCGGATCGCCCGCGCAGCACCACACCGTGCCGCCCCTACTTGGTCTTGCTCCCGGTGGGGTTTTCCGTGCCGCCGCCGTTGCCGGCAGCGCGGTGCGCTCTTACCGCACCATTTCACCCTTGCCGCCCGTCGGGTCGCCCCGGCGGGTTTGGCGGTGTATTTTCTG
>DASXMC010000007.1:0-8696 GCA_036495885.1 Allostellaceae bacterium
GAAGAAAGGCCGGCGAGGCTCGCCCGCAGCTCATCACGCACCGGCTCCATTGCCCGCGAGTGAAAAGCAAAATCAAGATCGAGCGGGCGGCACCAGAGCCCTCGCTCACGCGCTTGCGCAGCGAGGTGGCCAATCTCATCCGTGCTCCCCGCAACGGTCACCGAGCGTGTGGCGTTGAGCGCCGCAATCTCCGCAGCGCTGCCGATCTCTTCGAGAAATTCCTGTGCCGCCTCACGGCCCAGAGCCAGCGCTGCCATGCGGCCGGTACCCTTGGTCCGCTGCTGGGAGCGGCTGCGCGCAACAACGACACGTGCTGCCTCGGCGAGCGACAACGCGCCGGCGGCCCAGGCCGCAGCAATTTCCCCGACGCTGTGTCCGAGGTGGCCTTCAGCGACGATGCCGGCGGCCCGCAATGCGCCGACGATCCCGACCTGAACCGCAAACAGCACCGGCTGCGCCGTGTCGGCGCGCGCGACGCCGCCTGCATCGATGCCGCTTTCGATCCGCTCGACAACCGACCAACCGAGATCGGGTCGCAGGATGCTGTCGACCCCCGCCACGGCGGCGCGAAAATCGGCACTGGCGCGCAGCGCCGTGCGCCCCATGCCGGGATACTGAGCGCCGTTGCCGGAAAATACAAAAGCGAGCCTGGCTGCGTCGGCAGCAACCCCGGTGATCAATCCGGGCGCGGTTTCGTCGGCGACAAAGCAATCCAACGCTCGCAGGACGGCCCCTAGATCCTCGCTCGGCGCCGCCAGGCGATGGCGGTGATGCTCACGCCCGCGGGCAGCGGCGCGCAGCAACCCCGGCAGCCGCTCGGCCGGCGTCTGCGGCAGCAATTCGCGCCAGGCGGCGGCCAGCTCGCCGAGCGACGATCGGGTGGCGGCGGAAATCACCAGCGGCGGCAGTTGCGGACAAGGTGCGAGCGGTGCTGCAGCGGGTGCGGCGGCGAGCACCGCGTGCGAGTTGGTACCGCCAAAACCAAACGAATTGACGCCGGCAACTCGACGTTCCGGGGTAATGGCAATCGGCTCGGGCGAGCGCACCAGGCGCAGATTGAGCGCCGAAAAGTCGATTTTCGGGTTCGGGCTTTCGCAATGGATGGTCGGGGGCAGCATTCCCTGGTCGAGCGCCAGCACTGCCTTTAGCAAGCCGGCCATCCCCGATGCCGGTTCCAGGTGGCCGATATTGGTTTTGACCGAACCGATCGGCAGCGGCTGTTGCCGGCGCGCCGCGATCGTGCGCCCGACTGCGGCGGCTTCGACCGGGTCTCCGACCGGCGTTCCGGTGCCGTGCATCTCAAAAAAGGCGAGATCGTCCACGGCAACCGCCGCAGCGGCGTATACCTCTGCCAGCAGGGCCGCCTGCGCACTCTCGCTCGGCAGCGACAATCCGATCGTCCGGCCGTCGGAATTGCATCCGGTCGCAAGAATAACTGCGCGGACCGGATCGTGATCGGCGAGTGCCTGGGCGAGCGGCTTGACGATCACAACACCGGCGCCTTCGCCGCGGACATAACCGTCGGCACGGCTGTCGAACGAAAAACAGCGGCCCCGCTGCGACAGCATCGATGCTCGCGAAAATCCGAGAAACGAGTAGGGCGTCAGCAACAGGTTGACACCGCCGACGACGGCGCTCGACACCTGGCCGCCGCGGATCGCTTCGCAGGCATGGTGCAGGGCGACCAGCGACGACGAGCAGGCGGTATCGACCGTCAGACTGGGGCCGCGCAGATCGAAGATGTAGGAGATGCGATTGGCGAGAATGCTAAGCGCGTTTCCGGTCATGAAATAAGGGTCGCCGGCGGCCGGATCGCCGAGGCTCAGATCGGCATATTCCTTTGCCGAAGCGCCGATATAGACGCCCGTATCGCTTCCGCGCATCCGGCTTGGCGGGATTCCGGCATCCTCGAAGGCATGCCACGCCAATTCCAGTAGCAGCCGCTGCTGCGGGTCCATCTGCACCGCCTCGCGCGGCGAGATGCCGAAAAACGACGGCTCGAATTGATCGATGTTCTCGATCAGCCCGGCGGCCCAAGTGTAGCTCTTGCCGGGCTCGGTGCGCTCGGGATGGTAGAAAAACCGTGTCGCCCATCTCTGGGAATCGACCTCCCCCACCGCGTCCCCCCCGGCGGCGAGCAGGTCCCAGAACGCCGTCAGCCCATCGGCACCGGGAAAGCGGCAGGATGCACCGACGATCGCGATCGACTCGTCGCGCGTGACCGCGGGGCGGCGGCTCCGGAGCGGCAATGGTCTTCCTTTCCCCCTCAACCGGGCGCGGGCACGCCGGAAAAACTCGGCGAACGATTAACTGTCATAAACTTGCGGTCTGTCGTGGTCGAAGACAGGGGCGATGTCAACTGTACCGCGTGCGACCGAACCATTTAGGCGCAGCGAAGCGGTCTCGGACGGGGGCTAAATGATGGCCAGCCTGCGCCCGCCGCGGCGTCGGCACGAGCAGGATGCGATCAACCGTGCTCGACCCGAAAGACGGCCTTCCCGGCAATGCGCCGGTTGCGCAGATCGGGGGCGATCTTGGCGACATCACGCCAGCTGCTGGCGACGAGCGCCGGCTGCAGCGAGCCGTCGGCGACGAGTGCTGCGAGCAACACCAGGTCGGGGGCGAAGCGCTCTTCGGCTTCCGACGTAAAGTACGAAAAGCTCTGGATGCGGGCGTTCGGATGCTCGGCGAAGTCGCGGAAGTTGATCGAGGTCGGATCCCCCGACGAATTGCCGAAAATGACGATGGTGCCCTTCGCCTCAATGCGCTCGATAGCCGCGGCGAGTGAGGCCCCGCCCGCCGCTTCGAGGATCAGGGCGAACTTTCCCTTGGCCTCATCGATGGCGGTGACGATCGCCTCGGCGCCGCGCAGATGCCGGCCGCGCTCGGCCGAGCCGACAATCGCCGTGACATATGCCCCCGAGCGTGCGGCGATCTGCACCGCCATGTGCCCGACGCCGCCCGACGCCCCGGTCACCAGCACCCGCTTGCCGAGGAGCGGCGCACCATGGCGCAAGGTGCGTAACGCCGTCAGTCCGGCGACCGGCAATGCCGCTGCTTCTTCAAAACCGACGTTGTCGGCGAGCGTTGCCATGCGGTGGGCCGGCACCGCCGCGCGCTGCGCCCACCCCGCAGCGTCGGTCAGGGCGACGACCCGCGCGCCCGGTCGCGGGCCGCTGCCGTCGGCGGCGGCGCGGACCACGACACCACTGATGTCCTGGCCCGGCCGCCATCCTTCGGGGCGGACCTGCATCAGGCGCAGCTCACCCCGGTTCAGCGAAAATGCATGCACTTCAATGAGCGCCTCGTTGGCTGCGGGCGCCGGCTCGGGCACCTCGCGCAGCTCGACCGGTGCGGCGCCATTCGGGGTATTGATGATCGCGAGAATTGGATCTCTCCCGCACTCGGAATTCATATTCACGTGCTTCACCGCCCCTCACCCTCCCGCTGCGCGGGCCAGGGTGAGGGGCCTCCATCTTCCGCGTCAGTTGAGGCGCAGATCGGTGATGTGCCGCGGATCGGGCTTCAGGTCGCCGCGTTCGACTTTGCTCACGATCTCGGTCAGGATCTTGTTGGTCGGCGCCGGAATCCCGACCTCCTCGCCCTTGCGCACGACAAAGCCGTTCAAGAACTGGATCTCGGTGCGCCGCCCCTTGAACATGTCCTGGCCGGTCGACGGCCGGTGCTCGCCGCCGCCGGCCCGATTGGCTTCGGCCAGGCGATGCTCGTCGATCTCGCGTTGCGCTGCGGGGTCGCCCTCGCCGGCGCGCGCCAAGGTCTCCGGGTCCATATGGCTGACTTCGTCAAAGGTGTAGCCGAGCGCCTGCCCGACCCGGATCGCCTCGCTGCCGAGCCGGTTCGAGAAATGGCGGATCACGTCGTTCTTGATCATGTCGCGGGAGATCATGCCGGTGCAGGCCGACAGCCCGTTGCCCATGACGTTGGTGACCAGCTTCGACCACCGCTCGCCCCATAGATTCTCGGTCACCATTGCGCTGTCGGAATAGCTCAACAGCCGGCACACCTCCTTGGCGCGGTCGGTGATGCGCCCATGCACCTCGCCAATGCGGAAGACGGTGTGGCGCGAGCCCGATTTGCCGGCGGCTCGCCGCACCGCGCCCGGGGCGTGCAATTCGACGGTGATCGAGCTGGCGATCGAGCCCAGGGTCTTGCCCCAGCCGACGATGCCGGCGATCGTCTCTTCGTTCATGCAATTCTGCAATGAGACGACAAAGCCGGTCGGCGCCAGATATTGCTTGATCAGAGCGGTCGCCCACGGGGTGTCGTAGGATTTCATGCAAACAAAGGCGATGTCGATCGGCGCCTCCTTGCTCAGCTGCTGCGCCTCGGTCAAATGGAGTGCCCGCGGACGCACGGTGAATGGCTCGACATCGCGGATATGGGTGATCCGCAGCCCGTCTTTGCGGATCGCCTCGACGTTTTCCGGCCACGGGTCGATATAGGTCACATCCTCACCTGCCTGCACCATATGCGCGCCGGCGTACCCGCCGACCGCCCCCGCGCCGACGATCGCAATCTTGTTCTTTGCCATAGGTCTTCCTCCGCATCAAAGTCGCGGCGCGGTCCGCCGCGTGCTCCGGGCAGCGATCCTAGTACGCGCCGCCCACCCGCGTCACCTTATCGCTTGGGTGCGCCCCGCTTGCGCTGCCGCGGTGGGCGCCGCGGGGGCACTGCCGGCCTGCGCCGAACCGGGGCTTTCGCCCGGCCTTTGGCAGGCTTTGGGGCGGGTTTGGACGCTACCCGCCAATCGACGGCCAGGCCGATCGGAATGCCGATGAGCCCGAGCGCCATCAGCCCGCTGGCGACGCGCGCCAGCGCGCCGAGATCGACGACAACGACGATGAGTCCGAGCACCAGCCCGGCGCCAAAGGTCAACAAGGCGGTCTTGGTGTAGCGCATCCGTTGCGGCCGCCGAACGGGCCCCGTAATCTCTATCTCCGTCCGAGAGAGAACACCGCGACAGGTGCAACGCCAATGCCAAAGAGGGAAAAAGTATGATCGAGGTTGAGCGGCCGGCCGACCTCGCCCGCTATGTGGGCACGGAGATCGGGGTCAGCGACTGGTTTACCGTCGATCAAGCGATCATCGACAAATTCGCCGAAGCAACCGGCGACCATCAATGGATCCATGTCGATGTCGAGCGCGCCAAGCGCGAGATGCCGGGCGGCAAGACGATCGCGCACGGTTATCTGACGCTGTCGCTGGTGCCGCGGCTGGCGGCGACGATCTACCGGGTCAAGCGGCGTTCGCGCGGGCTCAATTACGGCTCCAATCGCGTGCGTTTTACCGGCCAGGTCCCGGCCGGCGCGCGCATCCGGCTGCGCCAGAAGATCAAATCGGTCGATCCGGTCGAGGGCGGAGGGGTGCGCATCACCTCGGAGAGTACGGTCGAGGTCGAGGGCGCCGAACGGCCGGCGCTGGTCGCCGAAACCATCAGCATGCAATTCGAATAATGCGGCTACTATAACGGGCGAGGAGGTGAAGATGGCGAACAACCAAGCAAGCGAGCAGGCGTCATACATCTATCTCGGGCTGGCCGGCGAAACCGGTCGCGGCCGGGTTGTCCATTCTGGCCTTTACCGAATGACCGACGGCAGCGAGGAATGGGAGCCGCTCTCCCACGGGCTGCCCGATGCACCGGCGGTGCGGGCTTTGGCGGTGCACCCGCAAAACCCCCAAATCGTCTACGCCGGAACCCAATCCGGCCCCTATCGCAGCAGCGACCGCGGCGAGCACTGGGAAAAGCTCGCAATCCCTGACCATGGCTTGCCGGTGTGGTCGATCCTGTTTCACCCGCACGATCCCAATGTGATCTTCGCCGGCTACGAGAATTGTGAAATCTACCGCAGCGACGATGGCGGCGAGCGCTGGGTGCGGTTGCCGGTCAGCGTGCGTTTCCCGGAGATCACGACGGCACCCGGCGCCAACCCGGCCAAGCGGGTGCTCAAGATGGACGCCGGCGCCGGCGAGCCGAACCTGCTGTTTGCGGCGATCGAGGTCGGTGGCACCTTGCGCTCGACCGACGGCGGCGAGCATTGGGAGAATGTGAGCCACGGCCAGTACCTGAACGACGACGCGGTCGACATGCACGGCGTCTTGGCCAGCCGCTGGCGGCCGGGCACGGTGTTTGGCATCGCCCGCGCCGGCATGTTCGCCAGCAACGACCGCGGCGACCATTGGCGGCATGTTCCGCTGGAGCCGCTCAACCCCAAGGGCCAAATCTATTGCCGCGACATTCGCGAGGTTCCCGGCAACCCGCGCAAGCTGTGGGTGGCGGCGGGTGCGGGTTTTCAGAGCGATGCGGGGGCGCTGCTGCACAGTCCCGACGGCGGCGACAGCTGGTCGCGGGTCGATATCGGCTTTCCGGTGCCGCACACGATGTTCGCGCTCGCCTTTGACGAACATCGACCGCACAAGATGTCGGCCGCAACCAATGGAGGCGAGGTCTATTCGAGCCGGGATAGCGGCGAGACCTGGACCCAGCACAAGCCGCCACCCGGCGGAACGCAAATCTACGCGCTGGCCCGTGGCTGAGCTCCGGTCAGACGCGGCGGGCCGGGCGACGAGGGTTGTTTTAAGATCGGCTACGCCGACGAAAGCGCGATTTCGATGGAGACGGCGAATGGCAGAGGTTTTGGAGCGGCAGAGGGTGACGGTGCGGCCGACGGGTGCCGCACTCGGCGCCGATATCGACGGCGTCGATTTGGCGCAGCCGCTGGCGCCGGCCGCGGTCGAGGCGATCAAACAGGCTTGGGCCGATCATTTGGTCCTGCGCTTTCACGGGCAGCATCTCGATGACGATCAGCTGATGCGGTTCAGCGCCCTCTTCGGCGAGCTCGATCTGGCGCCGGTCATCGCCGCCGCACGGGTCAAGGTTCCCGGCGAGGACCGCTATGTCGAGTCGGCCCCGGAAGGCCACCGTTACGTCTCGATCATTTCCAACATCATCGAGAACGGCATCGCGATCGGCGCCCTCGGCGCCTACGAGTCGATCTGGCACACCGACATGTCGTTCAACCCGGAGCCGCCGATGGGCAGCGCGCTTTACGCGCTCGAGGTGCCGCCGGCTGGTGGCGACACCGGTTTCGCCAACATGTACCTCGCCTTCGACACCCTGCCCGAGGATCTGCGCCGGCAGGTAGAGGGGCGTTTGTGCCGTCACGATTCGAGCCGCAATAGTGCGGGCGAACTGCGCCGCGGCCAACCCGAAGTGAGCGACCCGCGCGCCGCACCCGGCGCCGATCACCCGATCATCCGCACCCATCCGATCACCGGCCGCAAGGCGCTGTTTCTCGGCCGGCGCCGCAACGCCTATATTCAGGGGCTCGATCTCGCCGACAGCGAGGCTTTGCTCGACGCGCTGTGGGCGCATGCCGCCCGGCCTGAGCTGACCTGGCATCAGCAATGGCGGGTCGGCGATCTTGTGATGTGGGACAATCGCTGCGTGCTGCATCGCCGCGACGAGTTCGACCCCAACGCGCGGCGCCTGATGCACCGCACGCAGATCAAGGGCGACCGCCCTTTCTGAGGCGCGGTCGCCCATTGGCCCGTCAATCGGCTGCGCTCAGCGCCAGCCGATCGGAAGCGGGCTCCGCAACTCGGTACCGAATGTTGCAGCTAGGCTCGCTGATATTCCGCATGCCGACATGGCGGGCGAAGGCTCGGTGTGGGCCGGCTCGGAACCGATCGTCGCATGCCGGCTCGGGCGGCGCGATCTGCCGAAATCGGGTCGGCGGGCATCGTCCGGCATCTCAGCATCTCCGTTGTCGATCGGCGGTGAGGGTGCGATCGGTATCGCTGGCCACCGAGTCGAGCCGATCGAGGCCGATCACTGCCGCGGTCCCACCATCGCGAGCGGGGGTGATGGCCGCCAAGCAGCCGAAGCATCCTGCCGCAACCGCGAGGCACACCAGCCAGGCGCCGGCGATCTCGCGGACCGCGGGGCTGAGCCTCCAGAGGTTGTGGCGGCTGCTGATCGCAACCCTCGACAATCCTATTTCCTCACACTCGCTCATCGCTCGCTCCGGTCTCACAACGTGGATGACGCAAAGCAGACCGGTGTCATCGCGGGTTTATTCCGACCCCTGGCCGCGCAGGCTGAGGAGGCGCCTTCCGCGCCTTAGCAGTGGCTCGTTTGAACATCAGATCGGTGGCTGTCGCAGTGTTTTCACGTTGAACATTGACCAGAGTGACAGCAACGGCTAAAAGTTTCGTCTATAGTACATAATCAGGAACTAACATTTGACAGACACAGGGCAAAACAGTTCAACAAACACCGAGCCCCCCGTCGGCACCCACACGCCCTGGCGCATAGAAGCGCGGATTAGCGCCGCGTTTCTCGGGGTTGGGCTGGCATCTCTTGCGGCTCTTGTAATCTACGGCGTATGGGCATTTTTACATTTGTCTCCGCCGCCTAAATCTCCAGCCTCTGTGGCGATCCACAGGCCACCTTCGCCCACCAAAAAACTACAACCTTCGGTGGCGAAGCGAACCATAATCGCACCGCATCTTCCGCCAGCCGATCACCCACTCGCAAGCGAGGCCGAGAAGCATGCTATCAGTCCTGCGGTTCGAGATTTGCTCGATCGCGGCTGGACCTTGGTGGCACCTCCATATTCGACAATTCGCTGGCAGCAGGCGCGTCAGGATTTCGAACAGGCGTTGAAGACAGAGGC
>DASXMC010000008.1:0-1878 GCA_036495885.1 Allostellaceae bacterium
AGTAACGTGGCAGCCATGCGCCGCCAGCATCCGCAAGATGTTGCGCTTGGCGCCGTAATCGATCGCGACGACGCGATACCGCGGTGCCTCTTGCCGGCCGTAGCCGCGCCGGCGCTCCCATACCGTCTCGTTCCACTCGTAGGTCTGGCGGCAGGTGACCTCTTTGGCTAGATCCATGCCCTCGAGACCCGGCCAGGCCGCCGCCCGCGCTCGCAGTTCCGGTATATCGAGCGGTCGCCGCGGGTCGTAGGCGATCACACCATTGGGAGGACCGCAGTCGCGAATAAGCCGGGTCAAACGCCTAGTGTCGACGCCGCAGACGCCGGTCAGCCCATGCTCCTCGACCCAACGATCGAGCGACTTTGTGGCGCGCCAATTCGCCGGTGCGGTAATCGGGCTGCGGATGACGAGCCCTCGCGCGGCCGGCGCGGCGGTCTCGACATCCTCCAGGTTAGCTCCGACATTGCCGATATGCGGAAAGGTAAAGGTAATGATCTGCGCGGCGTAGGAGGGGTCGGTCAGGATCTCCTGATAACCGGTCATCGCGGTGTTGAAGCAGACCTCGCCGACCGCGGCACCGGCGACGCCGAACCCGCGGCCCCAAAACACCGTTCCGTCCGCCAGCACGAGCGCCGCGTTGCAGTCGGGCGGTTGCGGCGATCGGTCCCGCATCAAAGAAGATTCCCGTGGGCAAAGTGCGCATCACCCGCCCGCGTGTTGCGCACGGGCAGCAGCGCCTTGAAGAAATAACCGTTCGATCCCTAAAGGTCAACCCATGACGTCTCAGAAAATTATGTGATTCCAGATACTTAAAACGAGACGCGCGCAATTGCCGCGAGCAGCAAAAGAGTTTAGCGTCGATTTCGTCATTCAACGAGGCAGGCCGATGCTGCGTCAGGCCTTCACCGACCGGCTCAAGGACGCAATGAAAGCGCGCAATGTTCGGACGGTTTCGACCGTTCGGCTGATCTTGGCTGCACTCAAGGAGCGCGATGTGGCCGCCCGCGGTGAAGGCAATACCGCCGGGCTTCCCGATCCCGACATTGCCCGGATGCTGCAGGGGATGATCAAGCAGCGCCGCGAATCGATTGTGCTCTTCGAACAGGGCAACCGGCCTGATCTGGCGCAGCAGGAGAATGAAGAAATCGCGATTATCGAGAGCTTTCTGCCGAGGCAGATGACCGACGAAGAGATTACCGCCGCAGCACAGTCAGTTATCGCCGGGACTGGCGCCTCCGGCATCCGCGACATGGGCAAGGTCATGGCGGAGTTGCGTCAGCGGCACGCCGGGTCGATGGATTTCAGCCGCGCCGGTGTAATCGTCAGGCAGCTCCTCGGCTGAACTAAGGATCACCGCAAATGGCCTTTCCGCCGGGATTTCTCGATGAACTGCGCGGCCGCGTTTCGCTGCCCGGACTGGTAGGCCGGCATGTAAAGCTCGAGCGCCGCGGCCGCGAATTTGCTGGCCTGTGCCCGTTTCACAGCGAAAAGACGCCGTCCTTTTACGTCGTCGGGGACAAGAATTTCTTTCACTGCTTTGGCTGCGGCGCGCATGGCGACGCGATCGGGTTTGTCATGCGGGCCGACAATCTCGACTTTCTCGAAGCGGTCGAGAAATTGGCGGGCGAAGCCGGTCTCGCTGTCCCGCAATCGACCCACGAGGAGCGCGAAAAGGCGCGCTGGCAAAAGACACTGCTCGAAACCCTCGAAGCCGCCGCCGCTTTTTACGAGGGTTGTCTGTGGTCGCCGGCCGGTAGCGCCGCGCGCGATTACCTGAAGGCGCGAGGGCTCGACGACGACACGATCCGCCGCTTCCGTCTCGGCTGGGCGCCCGGTCCTCGCGAAAGCGGGGACCGCAATTCTCTGCGCCGCGCCCTT
>DASXMC010000009.1:0-2981 GCA_036495885.1 Allostellaceae bacterium
GCAATCAACTACAACCTGCCCGGCCTGAACGACGCGCACCTCAAAATCGATGGCCCGACGCTGGCGGCGATCTATACCGGCGCCATCACCGAGTGGGATGACCCGTCGATCAAGGAAATGAACCCGGGCGCCGCACTGCCGCATCACGCGATCATCCCGGTGCGCCGCGCCGACGGCTCCGGCGACACCTTCGTCTTCGCCCAGTTCCTGGATTTCTCAACTCAGACCTGGGAAAACAACCCCGGCTACGGCACCGACATTGCCTGGCCCAACGTCGCCGCGGAAAAAGCCGCGACCGGCAACGCCGGCGTCGTCCAGACGCTCGCCGCCACCCCCGACGCGATCGGCTATGTCGGCGTCAGCTACGCCGACCAGATCGCCAAGGCGGGTCTCGGCACCGCCATGGTCAAAAACCAGGACGGCCAGTTCCTGCTCGCGACGCCGGACACGATCGCGAGTGCCGCCGCCCAGCTCGACCCGCGCACGCCGCCCTATGAGCGCATCAGCCTCGTCTTCGCCCCTGGCGAGGCCAGCTATCCACTGATCAACTACGAATACGCCGTCGTGTCGAAAGCGCAGCCCGACGCCGCCACCGCCCATGCGCTGCGCTCCTTCCTGCGATGGGCGATCTCCGCCACCGGAGGTAACAGCCCAAAGTATCTTTCGCCCGTCGGCTTCATCCCGCTGCCAGATTTCATCCGCGGGCTCAGCCAGGCGCAGATCGCGCAGATCAAGTCTGCCCCCAGTCAGTAGGGCTTTTCTCCCGCGAGGCAGTGCCATCCTGTTATCTCCTGGTGTCGTGAAAGTTGCGGACGCCGGTATCCATCCAGATCAACTTGATCAAATAGCGCTCGGGCGGCTCTGTCGCCGTGTCCGGCTCGGCAACGGTGCTCCGCTCGCCGGATAGGCACCGGCGGAGATCAGGATAATGCTGGCCCAATCGGTTTCGCTTGGCCACTCGGCGAGGAGCGGATCGCGAAAAGTATTGCAAAGCAGTGCGCCATTGCCGGCGTGCTGGGCGCCTTGGGCCAGGCTCTGGTCCTTGATTACCCCGTAGCCCAATGCCGCGGCTTCGCCGCATGAATAAAGCGCTCGCGGTTCCACCAAGCGTCGAAAGAGCGCACTTCTCCGCCCGAAGATCGGCGCCTATCGCGACCCTGGTCGTCTCCGCAAACCCGGGCAAAGCTGGGCTAACTAATCCTCCAGAGCCAGAGATGATTAACCGGGCAGGTCCGGCGCGCGGGCTTGCAGCCAGTGCAGCGTGTGGGCCACGCCGCCAAAAGTGAAGAGGTGCAGGCCTTCGATCGGAATGCCGGGATCTTCAAGGGCGACGAGGGCTTCGAGCAGCCCATCCGGGGTCGCCTGCGTCAGTATCCGGGCGAACGCGCTCTGACCGCGGCCGAGCGCCTGCAACGATGCGCCGACGCCACAGCGCACCGCGAATTTGGCAAGCGTGGCGATCGTCGCTGGGCCGGCAAGCCCGACCTGGACCGGACAAAGAATGCCGTCTTCGCGCAATGATGCGATCCAGCGCGTGATCGCGGCAGCATCGAAACCGAACTGGGTGACGAGCGACACCTCGAGGCCGCGCTGCCGTGCCGCCGCGACTTTGGCGAGCAAGGCCGAAGCGAGGCTACTCCGGTCGATCCGCGGATGACCCCCGGGATAGCCGGCAAAACCCACATGGCCGATGCCGGTCGCTTCGATCAGGCCGGTGGCCAAGAGATCGAGGCTGTCCCGGAACGGGCCTGCGGCTGGTACCAGGTCGCCGGCGATTACGAAGATACGGGTCACCCCCGCCTCACCCCTCGCACGCTGCAAAAAATCGCGCAATTGCGTGAAGCTGGCGAGCCGTCGCGCTGCAACATGGGGCACCGGCGAAAACCCGGCGCGCCGCAGGTTCACGCAGGCGGCGACGATGTCATGGTGCGTAGCGCTGCCCGGATAATTGACGAACACAGGATCACCTGCCGCCAGAAATTCGGGCAATTGCTCGCGCACCGGGTCGTCGCGCGGTGAAATTTCGATCGAGGCGGCGGCAGTCAGCGCAGCGACGCGACGGCCGCGGTACCACCTGCCCTGCATGGGCGCCGTCGGCCGCATCGCGGTTTCGATCATCATCCCGAATCCCTCTTGCGCGAGATCACATAGGATTCGTCCCAAAACCACAGCCCGCCGTATTTGCGCAGAACTTCCCGGGTCGCGTCGAGATAGGCGCCGCTGCTGATCACCCCTGAGAGCCGTTCGTCCTCGATCTGGGCGACATAGACCGCGGCATTCCATGCCGCGAACAGGGTCGAGGTGCCGATCGTCTCGCTGATCTCGCTCGGCAGGGTGTGCATGTCGTAGCGGAACAGCGAGCGGGCATCGGAATAGGCGCCGAAATTGAACAAACGTGCGGAATTGCCGAGTTCGGTTTTGGCGGCGCGCAGCAACGTGTGGCGATCGGTCGTAAACGGATCCTCTCCCGGCCAGATCAGCTGAATGATCTCAAGGCCCGGGTCGTGCCCATGCGAATGGATCGCGATCAGCCGGCCGCCAGGTGCGAGACTTCGGGCCAAGGGCGCGATGATCCGGCGCGCCTTGAACTCGACCGGGGCGCGGGCGCGATAGGGCTGCGAGGCAATCACCAGATCGTATTCGGCGCGGGTTGAGCCGCGGCGCGGCCGCACCTGGTCGAGCAGGAATTTGTGGTCCTCGCGATAGATCACCAGCACCACCGGCTTTTCGTAGACCGGGTTGCCGGATTTGGCGCTGACCCGCGCCTGCCAATTCTCGCCGAGAAAAGCCTGCAGATCGCCGATCTGCTCCTCGAAATCGTGCGCGGTGTTGCCGGTCAGCGGCAATTCGTGCCACACGAGGCTCGTTGCCGCGGCGACCGAATAGGGTGTGAGCCACGGTGCCTCGGCGTAATACATGTTGGTCATGACCAGCACCGTCGCCGGGTGCTCGAACAGCCGGTCGGGCATCTTTTCAAGCGT
>DASXMC010000010.1:0-10886 GCA_036495885.1 Allostellaceae bacterium
GGACAGCGCGTGCCGCAATTGCGCCCTGGCTTTCGCACCCGCGCTTTGGCTTGGCTGGCGCGTCGGTTTGGTCCGGCCTTTGTGTTGCCGACGGTCAACACCCTCGAGCAAATGGACAGCGGTTCCTATTCGGCGCAGCCCGAGGCGGTTTCCGGCGGTTTGCCGGCGGCCGAGCGGTCGCATGCGCGGATCATCGAGGCGCTGGCCGCTCCCTCGCCAATGGCACTGACCGGCGCCACCCTGGCGCGGCTCGAAGGCCGGCACCGCGGCATGGGCGGCAACGCGTTGCGCGCCGCCGTGCTCGGCGCCAATGACGGGCTGGTGTCGAATCTGAGCCTCGTCATGGGGGTTGCCGGTGCTGCGATGACCCCGCACCAGATCCTTGTCACCGGGCTCGCGGGATTGCTGGCCGGGTCGTGCTCGATGGCGCTCGGTGAGTGGCTGTCGGTCAATACGGCGCGCGAGTCGGCACAACGGCAGATCGCGACCGAAGCCGACGAATTGGAACAGATCCCCGAAGAAGAAGAGGAGGAGCTCGTACTGATCTATCAGGCGAAGGGCCTGCCCGAAGAGCTCGCCAAGACCTTGGCCAAGCAGCTGATCGCCAACAAAAAGACGGCACTCGACACGTTGGTGCGCGAGGAATTGGGGATCGATCCCGACGAACTCGGCGGCTCGGCGTGGACGGCCGGGGCTACCTCCTTTATGCTCTTTGCTGCGGGTGCCATCTTCCCGGTCGCCCCCTATTTCGGCCTTGGCGGAACCCCCGCGTTGGCCGCGAGCCTCGCCGCCAGCAGTGCTGCGTTGTTCCTGATCGGCGCCGGGACGTCGCTGTTCACCGGCCGGGGTGTCTGGTTCTCAGGCGTGCGTCAGCTCGCCGTCGGCCTCGCTGCCGCGGCTGTGACTTTTGGCATCGGCCGTCTGATCGGGGCCGCCGTCACCGGATAGGCGAAATCTCAGCGGCCGATGGTCAGCAGTTTGGTGCGGGCGAGAAATTCGGCGCGTGCGAGCTGCCGCTGCATCGCCAGGCGATCGGCGACCTTGAGCGGGTGATGCGCGCCGCTAAACGGCACCCAGCCGTTGCCGTCGAACAGCAAGAGATTGCCGAGCCCGCTGTCGTCGAGCGTCCAATTGCGCACCGGCCCGGTGTCGATATGGATAAAGTTGGAATGGGGATACCAGCCGACCCCGCCGCAACGCATCGCCCGCGCCGCTTCCATTGCCTGCTCCAGCCTCGCATCGAGCGAGATGTCGATGGCGCGACCGTAAATGTGCTGGCTGTTCTCGGCGACGCCGAACATCGTGCGCGCGAGCATCGCATTGGTTTCGGGGGTTCGATAAGCGGATAGGACCGTCGCTTTGGTCGCACCGACCGCGCCCAAAACATTGGCCAGAAAGTCGAAAACCCCGATATCCATCTGGGTCACAGCGCCGCAGTGGAAGTCTCTAAAAAAAACGCAGAGCTCTTGGACCACACGCCCGATCGGCCCGCTGTCGTCGCGGTAAGCGCCATCAAAGGTTTCGCCGGTGTGGGCATTGACCAGCCGCAACCGGTACGGTGCCGGCGGACGCGGCACGGCCCGCGCCGCTGCCGGGAAGGCCACGCAGCCGGCGATGATCGATAAAAGCTGACGTCTATTCATGCGCAGATGATGATAACGTTAATCGCGCTGGGATTGTACGCCGGCGGCAACCGACCCGCTGCGACAAAAATCGGCCATTCAAAACCGCTGCAGCAGCCGGTCGATATAATCGAGCTCGAGCGGCGGGCGGTCGCGCTCGCCGGCGCGACGGCGCAACTCGTCGAGAATGTCCCGCACCCGCTGCATCGTATTGTTGTCGGGGATTTTGACGTCGCCCTGGTCAAAGGCGCCGCTGTTTGGCAGGGGCCTGCCGAGCGGGTCGCGATCGGCGCCTTCGCGGCCTTCCCCGGAGCCGGGCTCGTCATCGCGAGCATCGCCTTGGCCCAAGGAATTGCCGAGGCGTTGCTGCATCTGTTGGGCAAATTCGCGGGCCGCCTGCTGCAATTGGTCGAGAGCTTCGGTCTGCGGGCCGATCGCTTCTCCGGGCTCGCTCTGGCGTAGAGCGCGCGCGGCGTCGTTCATCGCGCGTTCTGCTCGACCCAGCGGATCGGGGATTTCGCCGAGCCCGTCTCCCATTTGCCGCATGATCTCCCCCAGACCATGGCGCAGCGCCTCCTGCTGTGCGGCCGCGTCTCCCATATCGGTTGTCCCGCCCGGCTGCTGGCCTTGCGGGCCGCCCGGCTGACTACCATTCTGACTTCCGGGGTTTCCCATCGGGCTCTGCTCGGCCTGCCGCTGGGCGCGGAAGCTGCGGTCGAGCAGCTGCTGCTGGCGCTCCATCAGCTGGCGCATGCCGCCCATCATCTGCTGCGCTTGGGCGGCGGCCTGCGGCGAGCCTTGGCCGAGGCGCGCGGAGCGCAGGTTTTCGAGGAGGTTCTGCAGCTGGGATAATAGTTGGCGTGCCTCCTCGCGCTGCCCGTTTTGCGCCAGCTGGCGCGCGCGCTCGAGCATCTGCTGCAAATCGCGGCTCGTGACGATTTGCGAGCGATCGACCGGCGGTTGGTTCTGTTCTGGGTTGCGCGCCATGTTTTGGGCCAGCGCCTGCAGATAGCGGTCGAGCGCCTGCCGCATTTCGCTCATCAGCCGGTCGATCTCGCTATCGGGCGCGTTTTTCGCCAGCGCATCCTGCAATTGGCGCTGCAGCCGCCGCAATTCGGTTTGCGCCTGCGAGACGCCGCGGTCCTCGATGCGCAGTGCCGTATCCCATAGCAACTGCTCAACCTGGGCAATCGCGGCTTTATCCGAATGCAGGCGCAGCCGTTCGTGGGCGATGCGCAGCGCCAGAAACACCACGGTATCGTCGCCGTAGCGACCCGGACGAGATTGCAGGTCGCCAAGGATCTCGGCCACCGCCATGCGCGAATTCGGGTCCTTCGCCAATTCCTTGCGCTGTTCGATGATGGCTCGCGCTACCGGGTTGCGAAATTCGCGCTCCGGCAATTTGAGCACCGCAGGCCGGCTCTCGCCGGTTTGCCCCAGGGCATCGGCCGCGACGAGCCGGATCTCGACCGGCAAACCGGCCCATGGATGCGCCGTCAAATCGTGGTAGCTGGTGGCCCGCGCCTGTTTAAGATGCAGCCCCGGCAACGGCAGCTCGAGCTCGATTTTGTCCGCCGGCCTCCCGCCTTGGCGCCGGATCACCGCCTTGACACTCTCGACGCCGTAATCGTCGGTGGCCCGGTAATCGAGGCGCAGCGCCTGCCGCACGGTCGCAGTCGGCGGCTTGGCAAAGGCTATGCTGGGCGGCTCGTCGGGAATGATCTCGATCGGCCAGCTGCCGAGCGTGATGCCGGCTTGCGAGACCTCGATCTGCCGGCCCGCCTTCAATATCGCCCGCGCGCGAAAATCCTCTTTGTCGATCGCCTCGAAGGCGCTGGTTTTGCCATCGATCGTGAGGCTCGGTGCGTCTTCCCCGCCGTGCACCTGCGCCAGCAAGGTGCTGCCGATTGGGATACGAATAGTCTTTTTGGTTTCCGCCCGCAGAAATTGCGGCGGCGATCCGGTGTATTCCGGCGGCGTCACCCAGATGTCGAGGCTCGACAAGATCACGGAGGTACCGCCATCAAGGCTCGGGGTGACCGCGCGCGTCAGCCGCTCGCGCCAATCACCGCCGGCGTCGATCGCCGCGAGCAGCAGCAGGATACCGAGTATGGCCCTGATGCCCCAAGGATCGCGGACCGCAAACCCGGCCATCGGCACACCGACGCGCAGCCGGCGTGCTGCCCCCGCCATCTGCCGCCGGTGGGCTTGCCACAGCTGTGCGGAGAGCGGGTCGAGTGATGCTGCAGGCTGGTCGGCGAGCGCCTGCAGAGGGCGATGATGCAATCCGCTCGCCCTTTCGAGCCTGCGTCTTGCAGCCCTGGCGTCGGGCATGGAGAGGCCTCGAAATGCCGCCCCGAGCGCCAATACAAAGGCGGCGCCAAGTGCCAGCAGAAGGGCGCCGTGCACGAGACCCGGCAGCCGCGGCATCAGCCCGGAAAGCGCCAGGATAAAAAAGGCGCTGAGCACGGCGCAGGCCGGCCAGCAGGCCGGCCACAACTGCTCCCACAGCAAGGCGGCGCGGGCCAACCACAACCGGGCGGCGGGTGGCTTTGGGGAGACCAGGCGGTCGGTCATGCGGCACCTCGCTTTCGCGGCGGCTCGATCGCGCAATCGTCAAGCCATGCCGGGACCCGATCGAGCGACAGCAGCGCGTCATAGCTCGGGCGCGGCCGGATGACGGCGAACCGATCGCCCGCTACCATCACCTCGGGAACAAGCGGACGGCTGTTATAGGTCGAGCTCATGACCGCGCCATACGCGCCCGCCTCGGTAAAGGCAACCAAATCGCCGGCCGACAGCGGCGGCAAATCACGATTGGCGGCAAAAGTGTCTCCGCTCTCGCAGACCGGGCCAACGACATCGGCGCGGAATGAAGCGGCGCTCGGCGAAGGCTGGCCAACGGCAATGATGTCGTGCCAAGCACCATAGAGCGTCGGACGGATCAGGTCGTTCATCGCTGCATCGACGATGACAAAACGCCGCGTCTTTGTCTCCTTCAGATAAAGCACCCGGGCGACGAGGATGCCGGCCGCTGCGGTCAGCACGCGCCCCGGCTCGAACGCGAGCGACACGTCCAGGCCGGCGAATATCTGGCGCGTGAGCCGGGCATAATCTTCGATTTCCGGCGGCCGCTCATCACGGTACCGCACGCCCAGTCCGCCCCCGAGATCAACCCGGTCGACCACTAGCCCGGCGCTGCGCACCGCACGCACCAACTGCGCGACCCTGGCAAAGGCGCGCCGGTAGGGATCGAGACTGAGAAGCTGCGAGCCGATATGCACCGCGAAGCCGCCGGGTGCTATACCGGGAAGCGCTTGGGCGAGACGGTACGCCGCGGCGGCTTCGTCAAAATCAATGCCGAATTTGTTCTCTTTTTTTCCGGTAGCAATCTTCGCGTGGGTAAGCGCGTCGACATCCGGGTTGACGCGTAACGCCACCGGCGCCATCCGCCCTAAACTCTCGGCAATGGCGCTCAGCAGGCGCAATTCGGCGATCGATTCAACATTGATTTGATGAATGCCGGCGCTAAGCGCCGCCGCCAACTCCGCCGCCGTCTTGCCGACGCCCGAAAAGACGATCCGTTCGGGCGGCATGCCGGCCGCGAGAGCGCGCCGCAATTCGCCTTCGGAAACGACGTCGGCGCCGGCGCCGAAAGTGGCAAAAAGGCGCAATACGGCGAGGTTGGAATTGGCCTTGACCGCGTAGCAGATGAGCGGCCGCTCGGCGGCGAAAGCCGCCGCGAAGTGCTGGTAGTACCCCGCGAAAGCGGCCGCCGAATAAACATAAAACGGGGTCTCGACCGCCGCAGTGATTTGTCGGATCGGTGTGTTCTCGGCGTAGAGCTCGCCGCCGTGGTAAGAGAAGAAGTCACTCACGCGGGTACGACCGGGGATAGACATGGGGCACACCGGGCGGAGGTTCCGGTGGGCCCTTTTTCCCGCAATCGGCAAGAGCCAGCGCCAGCACAATCAACATTGCGGTGCTGCCTGCGCGCACAAACAGCCCGCCCGTGACCACCGATTGCGGCGACCGGGCGGCGGCGTCAAGACGCACCGCCTCATCCACCGCACAGGAATCTTTGCCTCGCGGCGGCAATCGCCGCCCGGACCCGGTCGGGCGCAGTACCACCAAAGCTCGTACGGCTGGCGACAGAAGCGATGGGATCGAGCACCCGGAAAACCTCGGCGGTGATCGCCGGCTCGATCGCCTGCAATTCAACGAGCGGCAATTCGCCGAGGGAGCAACCCAGGGCTTCGGCCCGTTTAACGATCTCCCCGGTGGCATGGTGGGCACGCCGGAACGGCAGCCCGGCGACGCGCACCAGCCAATCGGCAAGGTCGGTCGCGGTCGAATAGCCGCGACCTGCGGCGGCGCGCAGTCGGTCGCGGTCGGGCCGCATGTCGCGCACCATTCCGGCGGTTGCGGCGAGGCACAATTCGAACGCGTCGGCAGCTTCGAACACCGGAACCTTGTCTTCTTGCATGTCCTTGCCATAGGCAAGCGGCAAACCTTTCATCACCGTGAGCAGCGCCACAAGCGATCCCGAAAGCCGCCCGGTTTTGGCCCGCACCAGTTCGGCGGCATCGGGATTGCGCTTTTGCGGCATGATCGAGCTGCCGGTAGTAAACGCGTCGCTCAGCGCAATAAAGCCGAAACCGTCGCTGCACCACAGCACGATCTCTTCTGCAAAGCGCGACAGATGGATCCCGGCAAGCGACGCGGCGGCCAGAAACTCGACCGCAAAATCGCGATCCGAGACCGCATCGAGCGAATTCGCCATCGGCCGCTCGAAACCGAGCGCCCGAGCGGTGGCCTCGCGGTCTATGGCAAACGAGGTGCCGGCCAGCGCCGCGGCACCCAGCGGCGACTCGTTCAGCCGCCGCCGGCAATCCGTAAAACGCCCGCGGTCGCGTCCGATCATCTCGACATAGGCCATCAGGTGATGACCCAAGGTCACCGGCTGGGCGATCTGCAGATGAGTAAAGCCGGGCATCACAGTCTCGGCCTCGGCCTCGGCGCGGTCGATCAGCGCCTGCTGCAAATCCTGCATCGCGCCGTCGATGCGCTCGATCGCTGCGCGCAGCCACAGCCTCAGATCGGTCGCTACCTGGTCGTTGCGCGAGCGCGCGGTATGCAGGCGGCCGGCCACCGGCCCGATCAGCTCGGCCAGCCGCGCCTCGACATTCATGTGAATGTCCTCGTGTGCCTCGTGAAAGGTGAATTTGCCGCTTTCGATTTCGGTCTTGATCTGGTCGAGACCGGCAGCAATCGCCAGACCATCTTGCGGCGAGAGGATGTTCTGTGCCACCAACATCGCGCAATGGGCCCGCGAGCCGGCAATGTCTTCCGCCCATAACCGCTGGTCGAAATCGATCGACGTGTTGATGCGCCGCATGATCTCTGCCGGGCCCTCGGCAAAACGGCCTCCCCATTGGGCATTTGCCCCGCGCGCCGACCTGTCGCTGCCGGTCATGTGTCAATCCTCCCGCTGCCGAGAGGAGTGCAAAGTATGAGGTCGGGTCGCACCGCGCTTTTAGCGCTGATGGCTTTGGCGGTGGCGGTTGCCGCTGCAGGCGGAGCGCTGTTGATCTTGGGCGGGTGGACCACGGGCGGGTGGACCACAGCGGGCCGTATTGCCGCCGCCGAAACTGCGGACCAGACCCCTCTTGGGCAATTCATCCCCGTCTCGCCGCCGGGGCCGGAGCCCAAAGTCAGCTTCACCGATGCCGGCGGGAAAACCCTCAGCCTTGCCGATTTTAGCGGCAAGGTGGTCGTTCTCAATCTTTGGGCCACCTGGTGCGCACCCTGCCGGCGCGAGATGCCGTCATTGCAGCAGCTGCAAACCCGCTTTGGCGACAGGATCGCAGTGCTCGCGATCTCGGAGGATTTCGGCGGCAACAAGGTCGTCGCACCCTTTATGGCCAAACTCGGGCTCACCACGATCAAAATCTACCTCGACCTCAAAAGCGCTGTTGGAAAAGCCTTCAAGGTTGACGGCCTGCCGACCAGCTTTGTACTCGACCGGCAAGGGCGGGTGCGCGGCCGGGTCGAAGGCGAGACCGACTGGAACGCGCCAAAAATGCTGGCGGCGATCGAGCGGTTGCTGAGCCCAGACGACATCGTCAAGACGTCTTTCCCGCAAGCACATCCGTGAGGAAACGCCCGCCGCGCCGCAGCCCGTTGTCGTCGATCGAATGACCGATACCGGGACAGGTCAGGGTCTCGACCGGCACACCGGCTTCCTTGAGTACGGTTTCCGCAGCCGCAAGCGATGCGTATGGAACGAGCGGGTCTTCGGTGCCGTGAACCAAAAGGATCGCCGGGCGCGAGCGCAATTCGCTCGCCAGCAGCTCAGGAGCAAGCAGCCGGCCCGAAAAGCCGACAATGCCGGCCGCCGGCCGCGCGCGCCGCAGCCCGACATAGAGCGACATCATGGTGCCTTGCGAAAATCCGACCAACGCCAGTTCACTGTCGCCAATGCCGTGCTCGGCCAGCGCCTCGTCGATAAAGCCGTCGAGGATCGGCGCTGCGGCGCGCACCCCGGCGAGGATCGCTGCCGGGCTGCGGTCCTGAGCGCTGAACCATTGATAGCCGTTGGGCGCCATGTCGCACGGAAAAGGCGCATTCGGCGCGACGAACTCAGCTTCGGACACCAGCGGCGCCCAATAGCGGGCGAGCCCGATCAGATCGTTGCCGTCGGCGCCGAGCCCGTGCAACAGGATGACGAGCTGCTTTGGCTTACCGCCTGTGGCGGGCGGGTGGTGTGGTCCGGACAGTTTTCCCAGCATCGGCGCAGACTCTTCTTAAGCCAGCTCTTCTTACGCCGGCTTAAGAAGAGCCGGCGCGATGCGACAGCCATATCCGAAAGCCGCCCCTGCTGTCACCCGCGCCGACATCAGCGATTCGGATGATCGTCGCCGGCGAGACGGTGACGCGGTTCGCGCCGAGCCCGACCGGATACCTGCATCTGGGCCATATCCGCTCGGCGCTCGAAGGGTGGCGGGCGGCGCGTGAAAATGGCGGACGCTTTCTGCTGCGGCTGGAAGACATCGACCGCACCCGCTGCCGTGACGAATGCGCCGCGGCGATCATCGACGATTTGAGTTGGCTCGGGCTCGACTGGGACGGGCCGGTGCGGCGCCAGTCCGACCATTTCGACGATTACCGGGCCGCGCTCGATCGCCTCGAGGCGCTGGGGGTGCTTTACCCGTGCTTTTGCACCCGGCGCGAAATCCAGGCGGAAATCACACGCGCCGGCGGGGCGCCGCAGGGTGAGGCCGGACCGCCCTATCCCGGCACTTGCCGTCATCTCGATTTGGCCGATCGCCTGACAAAGCAGCGCGCCGGGCTCGATTTTGCGCTGCGGCTCGATCTCGCCCGTGCAATCGGGCTAACCGGTGCGCTCAAGTGGATCGAGGAAGGAAGCGGTAAGCCCCAGCCCGTCACAGCTGATCCGGCGGCACAGGGCGATGTCGTGCTGGCGCGCAAGGACACCCCGGCGAGCTATCATCTCGCGGTCACGGTCGACGACGCGCTGCAAGGGGTGACACTGGTCACCCGTGGCGCGGACTTGATCCCGGCAACCCACATTCACCGCATCTTGCAGGCGCTGCTCGGCCTGCCGACCCCGCATTACCGTCATCACCCGCTGCTTACCGATGCCGAGGGCCGCCGCCTCGCCAAGCGCGACCGGGCATTCACCATCCGTGCGATGCGCGCGAACGGCATGCGCCCGGATGAGATAATTGCCCGGGCAACCTCCTTCGGCTACCGAGCCTAAACCGTGACACCATCGGCGCCACGCCAAGCGTGGCCACACCACCACAAGGGCCGGCCGAGGGTTTGGTCGAAAAACATCTCGCCCGGATAACGGCCAACCGACGGCCGGTCCGCACTGGGCCCGCTTGGCGGCAATTGGCGAAAGCCGAGATCGAGGAGTTGGCGCAGCCACACGGTCTCGACCGTCCGGTCGACCGGCTCGAAGACGCCGGTGTCGCCCGGCATCTCGAGAGCGCGCGGGATCTCGACGATACCGTCCGGCGCCACCGCAAGCTGAAAACCATCGGCGAGTTCGATCGTGGTCGGGGCCAGCCCTTCGGGGGCGATCAGCCGACGGTAGATCATGGTTCACTGGCCATTTGCAGCTGGGCATCGGGATCGGCAACCAATTCCGCAAGGAGCCGCCGGGCGGCAACGGTATCGTGCCTGACGGATGCGCCGCGTTTGATCTCGGCGATCACCTCGCTGATATGTGCCGCGGCCTCCAAGGCGCCAGGCAGCGGATTGGCGCGATTGCCGCAGCGCAAAAGCTCCGTGCGCAACCCATGCAATTCGGCTTCGAGGCGTAGTGCTGCTATCAGCGCCGCCCTATATGCGCGCCCAAACTCGCGCGCCGCCTCGCCGGCCACGGCACACACCGCTCCATCACGCCGGCGCTGCGCATCAATGACCTTCCGGGCACGATCCTGAAACGCCGCTTCGGCCGCGGGGAGTGCGGCGCGTGCCGCGGCGGCATCGGCAGCAAGTTCCGCGTGGCGCTGCTCGGTGCTGATGATCGCCGGATTGCGCGCCGGGCGGGAATCATTGCCGCCGCCGGCGAGCCAGGAGCCGAGCTGATCCTGATCCGCCGCCCGTAATGCGGCCAAATCGGCATCGAGACGGGAGGCTTTGGCAATAATGGCGGCAAGCTGGGTCGCCGGCTCATGCGCGGCGGCTAGCTCGGCCTCGGCCGCGGCCAATTCGGCGATCGCGGCAGCCAAGTGCGCCCGGGCCGCGGAACCGATCCCACCCTCCCCAACTCGCTCGGATCGGGAAGCGGTACAGCTCGAGCCATCCACCATCATATGTCCCCGCGAATTGTTGCTGCTCGGGCCGAGGCCCAAAACGAACATATCCGCGCGCTGGACCGGAGGCAGCCGCAACGACGCAAGCTTGGGAGTTTGCAAATCGGTGGCTGGTGTTCGGCCTAAAGCGACATGTTGAGGGCCTTGCGCAACTTGCGGATGGTTTCGGCGCTCTTAAAGCCGTAAGGAGGATCCGAGGCCGACAGATGCAGCTCTTGCAGGACTAGCGCCAGCACGCGCTCGTTGCCGGTCCCAGCGGTGAAGGCGCCGCGCGCCCACAACGCTATAAGGGCATCGCGCAGCATTGCCTTGGCCGGGCGCTCGCGCGCCCCACGACCCGCGCCCGCAGCTACTGCTGTCGCCAGGACCACTTCCACTCCGGCGATCGCCGAGCCGCCGGGCAACATTAGTTGATTGC
>DASXMC010000011.1:0-4789 GCA_036495885.1 Allostellaceae bacterium
ACTAACCCGCTTCAGCCCGCGGGTCAGAAAGTGCGTCGCGCCCATCCAGGCCTTGATGGTTCCGAACGGATGCTCGGCCGTTTGCCGGCGGACGCGCATAGTGTCTGGCGCCCGGTCGAGCCGCTGCTGCATGGCATCTAGGACACCTTCGTGCTCCCACCGTTTGATACGTCGCTCCTTGCCGGTCGTGCACTGGGCCTTGATGGCGCAATCACCGCATCGGTTGTACCAATAACTGTGCAGCGTGCGGCCCTCCTCGACAGAGGTGAACCGCCAGCTCAACAGCTCTCCAGCTGGGCAGCGATAGGCGTCGGCTTCGGCAATGTAGACGAAGTCCTGCTTGCCGAACCGCCCCTCGGCTTTGGCGCCGGAGGTCAATGGCTTGGGCACGAACGGTGTTATGCCGGCCTGCTCGCAGGCGAGGATCTCCTCACCCTTGAAGTAGCCGCGATCGGCGATGACTGTCAGTGCATCTTGGCCGCCGGCCTCGCGGGCTTGCCCTGCCTCTTCGAGAGCTGGGCGCGGTCATTGCCGACATTGGTCACCTCGTGCGCGACGATCAGGTGGTGCTTCACCTCCACCGCAGTCTGCACGTTGTAGCCGACAATGCCGGTGCCCTTGCCACTGGTCGCCATCGAGCGTGCATCAGGGTCCGTCAATGAGACTTGCTGGTCGGGCGCCGCCCGGACCACCTCCTCCATCGCGCGGAAATGCTGCATTTGCTCCCGCAGCGCCGCGAACTTCTCCTTGAGGCGCACGGATTTTGCTCGCGTCACCTCGCCCTCCTCCCGGTCAGCAGCATCCATGGTTTCAAGCGACGTCCGGAACTGGACCCTCCTATTGCCTCACCGACCGATGTTACTGAGATTGCCGTGTCGCCGGCGGAGCGGGTCGTCCCCGAAGTCCATAGGGGGTTCCTGTGGACCCTCGGGGGCAAGCCGCGGTCGGACTAAGCTGCCGGCCGCACCGCCGCGGCGCCGATCGCAATGGCGCTTTCGACGATGATCCGGCGTGCTTGTACCGCGCGCCACTGCTTGACGGCCCGCCGTACCGTCCGCAGGTGTTTGTCGGTGAAGCGGTCGGGGTGCTGCGCTTTGATGCGTACCAGGATCGTGATCGCCGGCAAGCCAGGCTCCTCGGATAGCCAAGCGCTGATCTGCTCGCGCAAATCGTCGAGCATCGAACGACGCCGCGGCACCGGCTTCCGCCGCCGATAGGGGCGACGGTGGGTCGCGCGGCGCTCGCCTTCGCGCCAGGCGATCCGTAATCCCGCGGCGAACCTGTCGAGATCGGCCGCAGGCTCCGCTTCGCGGGCACCCTCCAGACCGCGCCGATCCGCCCGTTTGCCGAGATCCGCCTGGGCCGCGCGGATTTCGGCGATCAGCATGACCGGATCGGAGACAGACTGCAGCCGGCGCAACTGTTCCTTGCTGACGTCATCGACAGCGGCATGTGCCAGGGCTCGAGCGGCGGGAACGGCTGGCGGATGGTAACGCTTGATGACCCGAGCGCCGATCCGCGTCTTTTGCCTCAGCTTGAACGATGGCTGGAACAGGTTGGTGTGCAGACGGGCAGCAGCGTAGAGCCGGGCCAGAGCCTGCGCCGACACCAAGCCCTCCAGCCGGCCATAACCGACGAGCCGCCGCACGATCGCGCCGTTCTTTTGCTCGACCCAGGCCTGATCGTTCTTGCGGTAGGCACGCGAGCGCGTGACGTCCAGCCCCTTCTGCCGACACCAGGTGACTACCGGCTCGTTCATGAACAGGCCGTCATTGTCAAAGTCGACCCCGCGCAGCGGAAATGGAAACAGCTCCATAGCCGCGGTCAGTGCTTCGATCACGAGCGCACTGCTACGCGCGACCAGTGGCAGACATTCGGTCCAGCCCGTCGCCACGTCGGTGAGCACCATCGTCTGCACGAAGCTGCCGGCCGCCGAGGTGCCGCAATGCGCGACAAAGTCCACCTCGACGTACCCGGGCGGCGGGTCGTTCCAATCGCTAAACGTCCGCACCGGCACCGTTCGCCGGACCGCCGAGCTGAAGCCGGCCCGGCCCCGGCGCCCGCCGCGAGCAACCAGTCGGACTTCCGAAAGTAGTCGGTCGATAGTTGCCGCACTGATCGCCAGCAGTCGCGCACGAATCGCTTCGTCGATCGACAGCTGCCCGTGCCGCTCCAGCGCCGGGAGCACGACCGGAATTATCGGCTTCAGCCGTTTCGAGCACAGCTGGTCCGAGGCCTCCCATAGCACGATCAGCGCCTGCTGAACTTCCGCCGTGTAGCGGCGATGGACGCGTCGGACCCTTGTGCCAACAGCGCCGGTCTTCGGCCGCAACAGCCGGATAGCGTGCTTCCGATGGTAGCCGGTAACCGCGACAAACTCGTCGAGAATCTTCGTCCGCTCGACGCGGCTGCTTGCCTGGTAGCGGTCCCCGATCGCCGCCACCAACTCCGCCTTCATGGCCATGCTGACCCGCCCCACCATCAGCCACCTTCGAGTTCCCCCGTCGGTAACATCGCTGCTGAGGCAACGGATTCAGCCGGTAACATTCAGGGTGAGGCAATGCGCAGTCCACTTTCATCTGTCGCCCGACACATGGCCGACAGATAGCGCGCGATGCTCGCTTCGACCTGTTCGATCCGGCGCTGCAGTTTGTAGGGGGTGAAGTTTTTGTCGCGATTGTTCACCGCCTTGAATTTGCTGCCGTCGATCGCGACCACGGCGTCGCAGAACAGATCGAGCTTGCGGCAGAGCAGCACGAAGTGACGGCACGTCGCCTGGATTGCTTCCCCGTTATCCTTGCGGAAATCGGCGATCGTTTCGAAATCCGGCATCAGCCGGCCAGTCAGCCACATCAGCTCCATATTGCGCTGGGTTTCCCGTTCCAGCCGTCGGCTCGACGCGATCCGGTTCAGGTATCCGTAGATGTAAATCTTGAGGAGCGCCGCGGGGTGGTACGACGGGCGACCCGTTGCTTCCGGCACCACGCCTGCAACACCCAGCGCCGCCAAATCCAGCTCGTCGACGAACAACACGGACCGGGTTGTTCTCGCCGACGTACTCGTCCAGGCACTCCGGCAGCAGTAAGAGCTGGCCTCGGTCCTGACCCTCGATGAAACGCTTCACCCCCGTCCCCCCGGACACCCACCAGGCAGACTACTAGATCTAGCGCTTTCACACAACCTGGACCCAAAACAGACCCTGAGCGGCCAAGGGGCGCGTTCTTGAGTTCTGCGCCGTCAAATCTTCAGGTTTTTGCTAGCGGATCGCGCTGCGGCGAACGTTCGGGCCGATTGCCTCTGTCCGACCCTTTCCAGCCATGAAAGTCCGCTACAGCGCCGATGACACAATCGGCCGCGACTGAAGGGGCTCAGTTAAGTTCGTCTCGCAGCGCCTTTTTCAGTTCGGGCGTGTCGACGCCTTCGGTGAACCAGCTGAAAGGGTAGGGCGCAACTGGCGCTCGAAGAAGTCGAAGAACGGGTCCTGCTCGGGTCCAATCTGCATCAGGATTAAGTGGTCGAAACCGGCCTCGATATACTCGTGGATCGCCTTCAGGTGAGGCTCCGGGGAAGGTCCGAGGCTGACCTCCTCGGCAACGTCGTCGGGGCTAATATGGCTGCTGGCGGCCGCGAACGTGTTGGTATCCGGCAGCTCCGGCATTACCGGGCCGCCCGCCAGCGACCAGCGATGATAGCGATGGGCGATCTCGCGCGCCTTCTCCTCGCTCGCCGCATAGCACATCGGCACCTCGGCGTAGAGTGGCCCCTTGCCGCCGGCCGAGCGAAAAGCTTCAATGAGATCGGCCTGCGGTACAGTCGTAATCATCCCGTCGGCCTTGCGCGCCGCGAGCCGGGCGGCCTCCGGTCCGCCGGCTGCGCCGATAATCGCGGGGGCGCGGTCGGGGCGGTCGTACAGCTTCGCGTCGTCGAGTATGAAGTACTTGCCATGGTAGTTCTTGATGCTCCCTTCGAGCATCCCGCGGATGATATCGTAGGCCTCGGAAAGGCGCTCGTGCCGCTCGCCGATGCCGGGCCAGCCCTCGCCAACCACGTGCTCGTTCAGCCGTTCGCCGGCGCCGAGCCCGAGGATAAAGCGGTTCTCGCTCAGCACTGCCATTGTCGCCGCGCCTTGCGCGACGATTGCTGGGTGGTAGCGCATGATCGGGCAAGTGACCGCTGTCATCAGCTCGATCTGCCGCGTGGCCTGGGCGGCAGCGCCGAGCACCGACCACGCGAACGGGGCATGGCCCTGTTCGTCGAGCCACGGAAAGAAGTGGTCGGAAATCGCCGCGAAGGCGAATCCGGCCTGCTCGGCACGAACCGTGTTGCGGACCAGGGCGATCGGCCCGTGCTCCTCTGCCATCAGCTTGTAGCCGAGCTTGACCATGTCGCAATCCCTTCGCTGTGATCTCGTCCCGTTCGGTAAACAGCCGGGGGCGGTCGGGTTCCGCATTGCAGGGAAGACTTGCTCGGTTCGCCATTAGCCGCCGCACGGCCTTGACGTCGGACCCGCCGCAACGCTCTCGACCTCTCGCCCATGCCCTCGTGCGACGCATTCATCACGTTCGCCAGGCCCTGCTGGCGTTGGCAGCGCGGTGCAGCGGGACCGATCGTTCGAATCTCGTTCCCTCCGCCAGCCAGTCTGTCTCACCAGTGAACCGCCGGGCAACATGCGCAGAGCCCCGCGGTTTGGCGGCGGTCTGCCCGGCGAATGCGACGTGAGAGGCGGACGGCGCGCGACGACCGGGCCCTTCTTTGCTCTTTCTCTCTGACGGGCATTGATCCAGTCCCA
>DASXMC010000012.1:0-3286 GCA_036495885.1 Allostellaceae bacterium
GGGGCAACAGCCCCGTTGGTTACGGCGGCAGTTTGGCGATCCGGCCGACGAGCATGGCGAAGCCGGCCTGGTAGGGATAGGCGGTCGGCAGGGCGATCTTGACGCGGGTGACCATTTCGGTGACACGCCCGGCGAGCTTGATCAGACAGAGACGGATCGTGTCGAACTGGGCATCGCGCCAGAACGAGGTTGCGGGCGCCAACCCGCGCAGGCTCAGCATCAGCCAGTAGGCGGCGGTGTGGATCAACAGGCGGAACTGGTTGGCGGCGGCCTTGCTGCAGGAGGTGCGGTCGGAGGCGAGATGCAGCTTGTGCGCCTTGATCAGGTTGTCGGCCTGCCCTCTGGCGCAATAGAGCTTCTCGTAGAGTGCCGGTGGCAGACCCGGCAGATTGGTGACGATAAAGCGGCTGTCGGCCCCCTGGGGGGCCGGCCTCGACACGAGCGATGACGCGGCGCTCGACGGTCCAGCTTTTGGCGGCGTAGCGGAACTCGCCATAGCGGCGGACCTTTTCCCCGTCACCGTCAAGGCGGCCGAGGGCAGCGTCCTCGGCGAGCGGGCTGACTTGGCGCAGCAGTACCGGGTTGCCGGCCAGCCCGAAGATGTAGCCGATGCGGTTGCGCTCGCACCATGTCATGGCTTCGGGCCGGCTGTAATGGCTGTCGCCGCGCACCACGATCTCGACCTTGGGCCAGCGGGCGCGGATGCGACCGATGACATGGCGCAAGACCAGCGCCACCTCGGCCCCGTCTGGCGTCTTGCCGGGGCGCAGGATGACCGCGACGGGCTTGCCGGTCGTCGCCTCGTAGATGTGGATCGGCAGAAAGCAGCGGCTGTCGTAATGTGCGTTCCACAGCGCGAGTTGCTGGCCGCCGTGCACCCGGTCCTCGGTGTCATCGATATCGAGCAGGATGCGTCGCGGCACCTCATCGAAGCTGTCGCAGAACAGCTCGACCATCGCCACCATCATGCGTTTGAGCGCGGTCGCGCCGGGCAGGTTTTCCAGCCGGCTGATCGTCGGCTGCGAGCACAAATCGGCGCCGCTCTCCGGCAACCGCCCGACCGCCATTTTGAAGGCCCGATCGCAGCGCAGCGCGTCGCAGTCGTTGCCATCGGGATAGCCCGCCGCGATCATCAGCGCGCGGTAGCGGATCATCTCGGCCAGCCCGTGCCGCACCCGTTCCGGATCGCGCGGATCCTCAATGCAGGCGGCCAGGCGTTCGGCAATCCCAAGCCGCTGCTCGATCGCCGCCAGCAGCAATATCCCGGCGTCCGAGGTCAGCCGGCCGCCGTCGAAGGCGACATGCACCGGCTTGCCCGCGACCGCTGGCAAACCCGGCAACATCCCCGTACTCTCATCCATGGCGGGCGCGAACTCCGTTGCTTCGGATGATCCGGCTTCAGCAACCAAATCATACACGAAACCAACGGTTTAATCCGCTCCCGCCGCCTTCTACACGCGACCTGATGAATTAATCGGGTTAGCTATCTTCGTATCTCTCGCTCTCGCTTCAAGTGTCGCCTCTTTTGCTGCCTCGGCGTGCGACACCCGCTCCGATTACAGCAACAAAATCACTCAATTACAATCCGAATATCAGACTGCTGTTAATCAGGCAAATAACGCGTATGTCGAAAAGACAATGTATAGTGTCAGGTCTCGCGATGCGAACCTTCTAGAATGGAACATCTCTGTTAACGCCGCCATGAGCGGCTATACGAGAAACACTCAAGAAGCGTATAACAATTACTGAATAATGCTTGTCTCTGGTGGTACTAGCACCGAGTAATATCAAGGGCTGGTGAATTCTGCTTTGTGGTGCTACTGACCCACACCAGTCACCCCAAGCCTCGGTGTAGCGACTGGTCCAAATCGCGCAGAGGAGAGACCCGCGCGCAGCCAAATGACTGCCATAGTCTGGCGGAGCGCGCGGGCATCCCTGTGCGACGATCGGGAAGGTGGTCTCAACGTCGCTTTAGCTGGTCGCTCGCATCCGTTGGCGGTGGCGTTTCGCCTTAAGTTTGCCCTTCCGTTTATTGGCGCGAATTGCCCTGCTCGATTTGACGGTCTTTCTCAATTTCGCCTCCAAACCGGATGCCGGGGCTCACAGCGATTTCGAGATCGCCGCCGCCCGCCTATCCCATACCACTACGCTTCTGAACTCGGCGAGGCAGATTCTTCTGACCGAGAAGCAACGCGAGGCCGCGAACGCGGCCTGCCTCTCCGGGCCGGCTTCGGTTCCGCTGCCGCTTCACTTCTCGCGACATCGGCGGTCTTCATCGCACGACCGGTCCTCTGTCTCGGCTTGGGCGTTGTCGCAGTTTGTTGATCGGGCTGGACAAGGGCCGGTGTTGACGAAGGCGTCTCGATCCTCGCCTTGCGACCGAGCCCGAGTTCTCTCGCCATAGTCGATCGTTGCTCTGAATACGCCGAAGCCGTCAGCGGATGATCGCTCTTGAGGCCCCATCGTTGCCGGTATTCGTCTCGGCTCAGGCCGTGCCGGGTGCCGATATGCCGGCGCAATGTCTTACCCCGGTAGCCACAATCCAAACAGACGACATAATCGTGTTGGACTGATCGACGTACCGATACTGCTGGCGTTCGGATCTCTTCAGGTTTGTCAGGTTCGCTGAGATGGCTAATTGCCCGATGGACTGTTGTGATCAGATCCGATAGCTGACTCGCGTCTAGCTTATGGTGGGCAACGTATTTGCTGACGATCTCAGCCGTGAGAAGTGGATGGTTTTCGTTGAAGTTCATCAGGTCCTACCGCAAAAGTCTCTCCGCTATATGTGACGATACCACTGAACCCCAAAAGGCCGAAGTTAAATTAACCACGATTTATTTGCTCGTCTACCGCCGCCAGGGAGCCGCTGGTGTCGCCGATGGAAGGGCAGCGATAAGCATGCGAGCCGTTGCGCGGCTGTTGTATAATTAACGTCGACAACAATAGCCGAGAAAGTGCCCCCAGATGGGTGCTCGGCACCAGGAGGGAATGCCGGCATGATCAATCTGACCAGACGCTCACTGTTGCGTAATTCGGTCGCCACCGTCGCGGCCAGCACTCTGGTGCGGCCCTATGCCGCCAACGCCGCAGCCAAAACCGCGACCGCATGGTTGGTGCAAGGCTTCGCCCAGGAAGAAGACGTAGCGATGAAAAAGATCATCGCCGATTACGAGAAGGCGAGCGGCAACACGATCGACTACAGCATCGTGCCGTATGCGCCGCATCGCCAAAAGGTCATTTCGGCGATGACCAGCGGCGTTGTTCCTGATCTATTTCCCGCCAA
>DASXMC010000013.1:0-2073 GCA_036495885.1 Allostellaceae bacterium
GTTAATCCTGTTCGCGATCGTCATTTCCCCTGATTTGCGCTAGTCTCCGGGCCCAGCAAGGAAGCCGGAGGAAACGCTTATGTTGCAGATGGCCGCCCGCATGGGCGTGCTCGGGACGGAGACCGCGTTTGAGGTGCTGGCGCGCGCCAACGCGCTCGCAGCGCAGGGCCGCAACGTCATCAATCTTGGCATCGGCCAGCCTGACTTCCCAACCCCAGCGCACATTGTCGAGGCCGGACGCAAGGCGCTCGCCGATGGTCATCACGGCTACACTCCGGCCAACGGCATCATCCCGCTGCGCGAGGCGGTGGCGGCCGATCTCTATCGCCGCCACCGGGTTGAGGTGTCGGCGGCGCAGGTGCTGGTCGTCCCCGGCGGCAAGGTGACGATGTTTTTCGCCATACTGATGTTTGGCGAGCCTGGCGCCGAGATCCTCTATCCCAACCCCGGCTTTCCAATCTACGAGAGCGTCATCCGCTTTTCGGGCGCGGCGCCGGTGCCGATCCCGCTTTATGAAAGTGCGGGTTTTTCATTCAGCGCGGCCGAGGTCTTGGACAAGATCACCCCGCGTACCCGGCTGATCATTATCAACAGCCCGGCCAATCCCACTGGCGGCATCGTACCCCGCGCCGAATTGGACCGGCTCGTCGCCGGGCTCGAACGCCATCCGCAAGTCGCGGTCTTGAGCGACGAGATCTATGGCGAAATCGTCTACGACGGCGCCGAGCATGTCAGCCTGCTGTCCTATCCGTCGCTCCGCGACCGGCTGATCCTGCTCGACGGGTGGAGCAAAACTTATGCGATGACAGGCTGGCGCATGGGTTACGGGGTCTGGCCAGAGGCCCTGTTCGCGGCGGCCGAGCGGCTCGCGATCAACGGCCATTCCTGCGTCAATGCGGCCGCACAGTTTGCCGGGATCGCGGCGCTGACCGGCCCGCGCGAGCCGGTCGGCGAGATGGTCGGGGCCTTTGCCGCGCGGCGCCGATTTATTGTCGAGGTGCTGAACGGTCTGCCCGGCTTTCGATGCGCCGAGCCAGGGGGCGCGTTCTATACTTTCCCCAACATCACCGGCACCGGGCTCGACGCCCGCACCTTGCAGAACCGGCTGCTCGAAGAAGCCGGGGTGGCGACGGTTGCAGGCACCAGTTTTGGCGCATACGGAGAGGGCTATCTGCGGTTTTCCTACGCCAACAGCCGTGAAGCGATCGCCGAGGCGGTCGAGCGAATCCGCGCATTTCTAGAGAAGCTTTCCACGTGATTGATTGCGCACCCCGCGGAATCTTGATTAAGAATTAGGCATTATCTGCTTGTTTGGCCAGCGGCGCCGGGCAATGCACAGATTTGCGCAAGTCCGGCATCGCCAAAGCTGCTTGGCATGGGGTATGCGTAGTCCCAACCCGCTGAGCGGCCGTCGCCAGGGAGAGCACCGAGGCCGATGAAAAAGATCGAGGCTATCATTAAGCCCTTCAAGCTCGACGAGGTGAAGGACGCGCTCCACGCCGTCGGCATCCAGGGCATCACCGTCACCGAGGCCAAAGGCTTCGGCCGCCAAAAGGGTCATACCGAGTTGTACCGCGGCGCCGAATACGTCGTTGACTTCCTGCCCAAGGTCAAAATCGAAGTCGTGATGGAAGATTCGCTGGTGGAACGGGCAGTGGAAGCGATCCAGCAGGCCGCCCATACCGGTCGGATCGGCGACGGCAAGATCTTTGTCGCCAGTATCGACGAGGCGATCCGCATCCGCACCGGGGAGCGCGGACCGGATGCGATATAGGCGCGCGCTCGCCGGAGCGGATGCAAGCTCGTAGCGGCATCTGACTCGTGAGGGCCCGGGCGGGATCGACCAGCCCTCGCACCGATCCCGCAAAGCCAAAAGATCCGGGCTTAGCTTCTAACTCGCTCGGTTTAGTTTCTAACTCGAAGGTAGGACAACAAGATGTCGGATACCGGCAAGGTGATGGCGCTGATCAAGGAGCACGAGGTCAAATACGTCGACTTCCGGTTTACCGATCCGCGCGGCAAATGGCAGCATCTGGCGCATCATGTGCGCACGATCAGCGAGAATTTTCTGAA
>DASXMC010000014.1:0-4312 GCA_036495885.1 Allostellaceae bacterium
ACCCCGCCACGATCTGTTCGCGCGCCGCCGCTGCGAGGTGTGTTCCGAAGCCGCTCCGAAGCCGTTTACGACGGTTCCGAGCCTGCCAGCTTTTTCGCCAACAATTCGTTGACCAGGGCCGGGTTGGCTTTACCTTGAGTGGCGCGCATGATTTGGCCGACAAAAAAGCCGTAAAGCTTATCGCGGCCGGCGCGATATTCGGCGACCTTGTCCGCCTCGCGCGCCAGCACCGCGTCAATTGCAGCAGCGATCGTCCCCAAGTCGGTGACCTGGCGCAGCCCTTTTTTCTCGACGATCGCGGCGGGGTCGGCGCCGGTCGCGACCATCTCGGCAAAAACGTCCTTGGCAAGCCGGCCCGAAATCGTGCAGTCAGTAATCAGGTCGATCAGCGCACCGAGCTGGCTCGGCGACACCGGCGATTGCTCGATGCCGATCCCGAGCCGGTTCAACGAAGCGTAGAGGTCGCCTGTGACCCAATTCGCCGCCGTGCTGGCGTCGCGGCCAGCTGCGGCCTCCTCAAAAAACCGAGCCGTCGCTTGCTCGGCGACCAGTACCGCCGCGTCCTGCGGCGACAGCCCGAGCGCCGCGACGAACCGCGCCCGTTTTGCGTCCGGCAACTCGGGCAACCCGCTGCGCAATTCCTCGACCCAGGCGCTGTCGAGCACCAGCGGCAGCAAATCGGGGTCGGGGAAATAGCGGTAATCATGCGCCTCTTCCTTTGAGCGCATCGGCCGCGTCATCCCATGCCCGACATCGAAGAGCCGGGTCTGCTGTGCCACCCGGCCACCCTCCTCCAGCAATTCGACCTGGCGCCGCGCCTCGTGCTCGATCGCCTGCATGACATGGCGCACCGAGTTCAGGTTCTTGATCTCGCAACGCGTGCCGTAGGGTTCGCCCGGCCGGCGCACCGAGACATTGGCGTCGCAGCGCAGAGAGCCCTCTTCCATGTTGCCGTCGCAGGTGCCGAGATAGCGCAGGATCGAGCGCAATTTGCGCAAATAAAGCCCGGCCTCTTCGGCACTCCTCAGGTCGGGTTCGGAGACGATCTCCATCAACCCGATGCCGGCGCGGTTCAGATCGACATAGGTCAGGCTCGGATGCTGGTCGTGCAGGCTCTTGCCGGCATCCTGTTCGAGATGCAGCCGGGTGATGCCGATCTCGCGCACCCGGCCGTCTGGCATGTCGAGCACGACCCGGCCTTGGCCCACGACCGGCTGCAGGTATTGCGAGATCTGATACCCCGCCGGCAGGTCGGGATAGAAATAATTCTTACGGTCGAAGACGCTGACGAGGTTGATCTTGGCGTCGAGACCGAGCCCAGTTTTGACCGCCTGTTCGACGCAGTGCCGGTTGATGACCGGCAGCATCCCGGGAAACGCGGCATCGACCGGCGAGACCTGGGTGTTGGGTTCGGCGCCGAAGCGGGTGGCGGCGCCGGAAAACAATTTCGCCTGCGAGACGATCTGGGCATGCACTTCGAGCCCGATCACCGTCTCCCATTGCCCGGTGCGTCCTTCGATCAGCATCAGCGCCTCTCCGCCGACACTAAAACCATTGCCTGAGCTCGATCCGAAAGCCGTTGGGGTCACAAATCTCGGCTCTGGCATAGCCGTCGCGGACAACAGGTCCCCAGACGATCTCCACGCCCTTGCTTTTGAGCTGCTCGGCCGCTTGGTTCATATCGTCGACTTCGAGCGCCATCATGCGATAACCGAGATGTTCGCTCTGCGGCGCGGGCTGTACGTCGCGGCCCTCATACGAAATCAGCTCGACAGTCGTGCCGCCAAGGTCGAGATAGGTGAGCCCCAGGCTTTGTGCGCTGCCCGGGCGTGCTATCTGGTCGCGCGCCTTGACCCGGAAGCCCAGCACCTCGGTGTAGAACTGCTCGGTTTCTTCCGGCCGGTCGGTGACGATCTCTATGTGGTCGATTCGCTTGAACATTCGCGCTCCGTTGAATTATCGGCTGATCACGCCCTTCTCGCGACAAAGCTTGGCAGATGGCGGAATTGCGCAGCGGCTTCGAGCACGCCTGCGATGCGCAACACCCCCTCCTCGTCAAAGGCGCGGCCGATGATCTGGAGGCCGAGGGGCAGCCCGTCAGCCGACAACCCGGCCGGGACCGAGATCGCCGGCAAACCGGCGAGGCTCGCCGGCACCGTGAAGACGTCGTTCAAATACATGGCGACCGGGTCGTCGCTGTTCTCGCCGATCGCGAAAGCTGCCGACGGTGCGGTCGGCGCCAGGATCGCATCGACCCGTTCAAAAGCCGTCGCGAAATCCCGCGCGATCAACGCCCGCACCCGCTGCGCCTTCAGGTAGTAGGCGTCGTAATACCCGGCCGACAGCACATAGGTGCCGATCAGGATGCGGCGGCGCACCTCGGCGCCAAAACCGGCGGCACGGGTCAGCTCGTACATCTCGCCGAGGCTCGCACCTTCGACTCTTAGCCCAAAACGCACGCCGTCGTAGCGCGCGAGGTTCGACGACGCCTCCGCCGGAGCGATGATGTAGTAGGCCGGCAGCGCGTATCTGGTATGCGGCAGGCTGATCTCCACCGGTGCGGCGCCGGCATCGCGCAGCCACTCGACGCCCCGCTGCCACAACGCCTCGATCTCGCCCGGCATGCCGCGGGCGCGGTATTCGCGCGGAATGCCGATGCGCAGCCCGCGGATATCGCCGGTCAATGCCTTCTCGTAATCCGGCACCGGCAGCGCCGCCGAGGTCGAATCCCTCGAATCGTGTCCGGCCATGGCGCGCAGCATGATCGCAGCGTCGCGCACGGTGCGCGTCATCGGCCCCGGCTGGTCGAGCGAGGAGGCGTAGGCGACAACACCCCAGCGCGAGCAGCGGCCATAGGAGGGCTTCAACCCGACAATGCCGCAATAACTCGCCGGCTGGCGGATCGAGCCCCCGGTATCGGTGCCGATCGCCGCCAGTGCGGCATGTGCTGCGACCGCCGCCGCCGAGCCGCCCGAGGATCCGCCCGGTACCAAGGGCCGGTTGTCGCCCAATCTGCCGTCGGACCGTTGGCGCCACGGGTTTTCGACCGGCCCGTAATGGCTCGTCGTGCTCGACGAACCCATCGCGAACTCGTCGAGATTCACCTTGCCGAGCATGACCGCACCCGCCTGCCACAACTTTTCGGTTACGGTCGATTCATAGGGCGGATGAAACCCGTCGAGGATATGCGACCCGGCGGTGGTCAAGACCCCTTTGGTGCAAAACAGGTCCTTGACCGCGATCGGGATGCCGTCGAGCGGGCGGCCTTCGCTGCGCACAAGCCTCTCGTCCGCGGCTTTGGCCATCGCCAACGCCTGCTCCGGCGTCTCGGTGATGAAGGCGTTCAATGGCCGTACCGCCTCGACCGCAGCGATGTAATTTTCGGTCAACTCGCGGGCCGAGAAATCCCTGCGAGCGAGACCGTCGCGCACCTCGGCAAGGCTGAGCGCGGTCAGCGCCGAGGGCCAATCGCTCACTCGATCACCTTGGGCACCGCGAAAAAGCCTTTTGCAGTGCGCGGAGCGTTACCGAGGATCGCATCGCGGAAATTGCCGTCGGTCACCCGGTCATCGCGCATCGGCAGGCTGCTCGCCGCCACGCTCGCCATCGGAGTGACGGCGTTGGTATCGACCTCGTTCAGTTGCTCGACCCAATTGAGGATCTGCGACAGCTCGGCGGCCAAAGGCTCGAGGTCAGCCTCAGGCAGCCGAATGCGCGCCAGGGTGGCGATATGCGCCACGGTGGCCCGATTTAGAGCCATTTTTCTTCCAATACCATGATCTCACTGCACCGGAACCGCCGCCCGGACACGTAAAATAGGGTATTGTGGAGGATGATTCTAGCGGACCCTGCAGCACTTCACACGGCTGTGCCCGCCGGGATGCGGTTGATGGGGCTCGATGTCGGCACGAAGACGATCGGCCTTGCGCTTTCGGACACAAGACGGGTGATCGCCAGCCCACTCGAGACCATCCGCCGGCGTCGCTTTCGCGACGACATGGCGCACCTGACGGCGTTGATTGATCACCACTGCGTTGGCGGGCTCGTAATCGGCTTGCCATTGACGTTGGCCGGAGGCGACGGTCCGCGTACGCAGTCGGTGCGCCAGTTCGCGCGAAACGTCATGGTGGCGCGTGATCTGCCGATGGTACTTTGGGACGAGCGCCTGTCGACCGCGGCAGTGGAGCGCGAAATGATCGCGGCTGACATGACCAGAAAGCGTCGCGGCGAAATCGTCGACCGGGTCGCCGCCGCTTATATCCTGCAAGGCTTCCTTGATTTTCTCGCTCACGCGGCGCACTGAGTCCAAAAT
>DASXMC010000015.1:0-5165 GCA_036495885.1 Allostellaceae bacterium
TCACCCGGTGTATCGCGCCGGCGCTGACGAAAACCTGCCTCCCGCGCAGCCGGTCATGCTCGGGCACGATCAGCAGATCAAATTCGGCGCGGCCGAGGCGCGGGTCCTGGACCTGGGCGAGGATGGTGCGCCCGCCGCTGGCGCGCCGGATGGCCAGCGCCGGGATCACCGCGTTGCGGCCGCAGCCGATTACGACTGCTGGCCAGGGCGGGCCGAGCAGCGCCTCGCCTCCCACGATTACACAGCGCGACAACGGCCAGAGCTGGGGCGGCAGCACGCTCCAGGGCCGGCGGATGTCGAGCGGTTTTTCGAGGAGGCAAAAACCGGTCGCCTCTGCCAGCCCCAATGCCTGGCTTTGCATACCCGCCTTGCCGTCGTGTAATACCCAAGCGATCGGCGCAGCAATCCGCGCCGCAACGCACGATAGTGGAGAGGCCGGCGTGGCCACTGCGGTCATCAACCCCGTTTACGAAAGGCCGGCGCGCAAGACAAGCCGGGTTCGGGCTCCCGAATGGGAAGATCGAACGAGTTCGCGGATCAGCGCAGGGCTCGCTTCGTCATCCGCTCCAGAATTCGCAACGGCGAGCTTTCCGGAGCGGCCATCGCCTCGATGTCGAGGTAAAAGGTTTGCTCGAGTGCGTGCTGGCCGGCGAGGGCGGCGTGCACAACCTGATCGGTAAAGCACATCCAGCTCGATCCGGCCGGGAAGGCGCATTCCTCGTAAGGTGCTGTTGCCTGAAACGCGGCATCGCGCTTGGCTTGGTTATGTAGATCCAGCATCAGCTGATCATAGGCGCTGCGCCGACCGCGTGTAACTCCAAGCACGGCGAGCAAATAGGCGGCCGACGCCCGGGGCGGACTGACCGCCGGCAGAAGTTTCTCGGCGAACAAGGCAAACGGTTCGCCGATATGCCAGACGCGTGGCTGCCCCTTGGGGTTGATGTTTGAGAATAGGCGAAGAATCCGGCGCCCTCGGGTGGGGGTCGAAGGAAATGCGTCGACGTGCAGCAGCTTGTCGTCCTTGAGGCAGGAATATTCCCGTCCCGCAATTTCAACCGTCCGATAGCTGGCGCGCGCGCATTCGATGGCGCCGGCATATTGCGGAAGCAAATCGGTCACGAGCCGGGTCGCTGCCGCAGCAAAGCTTCCCATCAGAGTTTGCAGCCGCGGCCGGTCGCGATCTGCGTCGAGTGCACCTTTTACCGTGCGGCTTCTGGGATCGTAGCTGATGTTCTTGGCCTTTTGGTCGGCAAGCCGGGCCGAGATCAATTCGCCGCAACCCTCTTCCGCGGTAAAGGCCAAGTTCGGGAGGTAAAGTACCTTGCCGCCCTCCAGCGAGCCGATGGCACGGCTCGTTTCGGCGGCGGCGAACGGGCCTTGCCAGCATCCGATCGGGAACGATTCGAGCGAGGTGATCGGATGTCTCCCGTACGATTGCGGGCGCCGGCAGGTTGGCTTCAGGGAGCGGTTTGCGGTGGGTCTTGTCGGGTTTTCCGCCGGATTTTCGATGCGTCGTTCATCTACAAAGATGTTATCGTGCCGGGGCCGGCTGGGCAATCCTGGCCCGTGTCGCTTGCCGGCCGCCTGCCTCGGCCGTGCGCATTAAAATTGCGCGAACGCTCGGAGATTTCTACGATCCGGAAGGTTTCGAGAGGCGGATAGGATGCGCCGGATCAAACTCGACCCAATCGATCGTCGGATCCTGCAGAATTTGCAGACCGAAGGACGCATCACCAATGTCGAGCTTGCCCGCCGCGCCGGCATCTCAGCGCCGCCTTGCCTACGTCGCGTGCGGGCACTCGAAGAGGCGGGCCTCATCCGCGGTTACCACGCCGATCTGGCTCCCGAGCCGCTGGGCTATGGCGTGACCGTGTTTGCCCAGGTCGGGCTGGCGAGCCAGGCAGAGGCCGACCTCAATGCTTTCGAACGGTTGGTTGCGAGCTGGCCCGAGGTCCGCGAAGCGCATATGCTGACCGGAGAAACCGACTTTCTGCTAAAAATCGTCGCCGCCGATTGGGACAGCTATCAGCGCTTCTTGAGCGCGAAACTGACCTCTGCCCCCAACGTCAGCCATGTCAAATCGGCGCTGACCTTGCGCGTGTCCAAGGACGAGCCGGGCATACCAATCAGCGAGCCGCCGTCGGTTGCCGCCCCCGACGAACCAGTCGAGGACTGATCAGACAGGCCATTTTTCCATGCTCAGCCAACGACTACCGACGGGATCGCGGCTGCAGCACTTCCTCGCCGCTGACCGGGATCGGCTTTACGATGAGCCTGTTTATCGGCAGCTTGGCTTTTCCTGAGGAAGGCTACGACGTCGACATTCGCATTGCGGCGCTGATCGCATCGCTGGTGTCGGCGGTTTACGGCTATTTGCTATTGCGAAGCGGGTCGGTCGCCCCTCAGCCGAAATCGACGGTAACGACCTCATAGGATTTAGCACCACGCGGGGTTGCGACCTCGACGCTGTCGCCCTTGCCCTTGCCGATCAGCGCTCGCGCCAAGGGCGAGGTCACCGACAGGCGGCCCTGGCTGATGTCGGCCTCGTCCTCGCCAACGATCTGGAACGTCTGCTCCTCGTCGCTTTCCTCCTCGGCGAGCGTCACGCGAGCGCCAAATTTGATAACCGAGCCTGACAGTTTCGACAGGTCGATGACTTCGGCGCGCGCGACCTTATCCTCGAGCTCCATGACCCGCCCTTCGATAAAGCTTTGGCGTTCTCGCGCCGCGTGATACTCGGCGTTCTCGGCGAGATCGCCGTGCTCGCGCGCTTCAGCGATGGCGCGGATAATCGCCGGTCGTTCCACCGCTTTAAGCTGCTTGAGCTCTTCACGTAGCCGGTTGTACCCGTCGGTCGTCATCGGAATTTTATTCATCGAAGACGGGGTCACTATCCTGTGATGAACCGAGGCGGCACAGCGCCGCGCGGCAATCACAGGTAGGATTGCAAGGGTGCAACTTCAAGACTCTCGGTCCGCAGCGCGGCAATCGCCTCGACCGCCGCACGGGCCCCGGCGACGGTGGTGTAATAGGGGATGCCATGCGTCAGCGCCGTCCGCCGCAGGCTAAAGCTGTCGGCGATCGCCTGGGCGCCTTCGGTCGTATTGAACACCAGCTGAACACCGCCGTCGAGCATCAGGTCGACAATGTGCGGGCGGCCGTCGCGAACCTTGTTGACCCGGCGCGCCGGCAGCCCCGCAGCCGACAAGATCGCCGCCGTCCCCTCGGTCGCGACCAGGTCGAAACCCATGGCGATCAGCCGGCGGCAGGGGTCGATCAATGCCTGCTTGTCATGGTCGCGGACCGAAACAAAAACGCAGCCGTCGAGCGGCAGGCGGGTGCCGCTGGCAAGCTGCGATTTGGCAAAGGCGCGGCCGAAATCGGCGTCGAGTCCCATGACTTCTCCGGTCGATTTCATCTCCGGACCGAGGATCAAATCGACGCCGGGAAACCGCGCGAACGGAAACACGGCCTCTTTGACCGCGACATGCCCGCCGCGTCCGCTCCCCTTTCCCGCAAGCAGGAAAAGGTCAGGCTGGCAGTGCGGTGCGAAATCTGGAAGCTCTTCGCCGATCATCGCCCGCGCCGCAAGCTTGGCGATCGCCACGCCGGTGGCCTTGGCGACAAACGGAACGGTGCGCGACGCCCGCGGATTGACCTCCAGCACGTAAATATCGCCGTTCTTGACGGCAAACTGCACATTCATCAGCCCGATGACGCCGAGGGCCTGCGCCAGCGCCGTTGTCTGGCGCTCGATTTCGGCGATCGTGGCCTGGCCAAGACTGTAGGGCGGGAGCGAACAGGCGCTGTCGCCGGAATGGATGCCGGCTTCCTCGATATGCTCCATGATGCCGGCGACAGTTATCGTCCGCCCATCCGAGACGGCGTCGACATCGACCTCGATTGCGTCCTGCAGGTAGCGGTCGATCAACACCGGGCTGGTCCCCGAGGCGCTGACCGCCTGGCGCATATAGCGGGTAAGTCCGGCGGCATCGTGGACAATCTCCATCGCCCGACCGCCCAGCACATAGGAGGGACGGATCACCACCGGATAGCCGATGCGCAACGCCACCGCTTCGGCTTCCTCGGCCGAAACGGCGGTGCCGTTTTCGGGTTGGCGCAAGCCGAGCTGGGTCAGCAATTGCTGAAACCGCCGGCGGTCCTCGGCCAGATCGATCGCATCGGGCGAGGTGCCGAGGATCGTGATGTTCTCGCGTTCGAGTGCGGTCGCGAGCTTGAGCGGGGTCTGCCCGCCAAACTGCACGATAACGCCGAGAAGATTGCCGCGGCGCTGCTCGACGCGCACGATCTCGATGACGTCCTCGGCGGTCAGCGGTTCGAAATAGAGCCGGTCGGACGTGTCGTAATCGGTCGACACCGTCTCCGGGTTGCAATTGATCATGATCGTCTCGACGCCGGCCTCGCGCAGGCTGTAGGCGGCGTGCACGCAGCAATAGTCGAATTCGATGCCTTGGCCGATCCGGTTCGGCCCGCCGCCGAGGATCACGACCTTGTTGCGCTCGCTCGGATCGGCCTCGCATTCGGGGTCGTCGAACCCGTCGCCCTCATAACAGGAATAGAGGTAGGGGGTGAGCGAGGAGAATTCGGCAGCACAAGTGTCGATCCGCTTATAGACCGGGCACACCTCCAGCGCGCGGCGTCGCGCGGCGATTGCCTCCTCGGGGAGGCCCGTTAGTCGCGCCAGCCTGGCGTCGGAAAACCCCATTTGCTTCAGCCGCAACAGGCCGGTCCGATCGGCGGGCAGCCCATCGCAGCGCACCCGCTCTTCGATTTCGACGATTTCGCGAATGCGCTCCAGGAACCAGGGCTCAAACCGGCAGGCAGTGTGGATTTCATCGGTCGAGAGCCCGTGACGGTAGGCTTGCGCGATCAGCAGCAGCCGATCGGGCGAAGGGCGTGCCAGAGCCGCCTTGACCGCGTCTTTGCCGGCGCTTTCGGTGCCCTCGATGGCGATTTCGTCAAAGCCGGCGAGCCCGGTTTCCATCGAGCGCAACGCCTTGTGCACTGATTCGGCAAAGCTGCGGCCCACCGCCATCGCTTCGCCGACCGACTTCATCGAGGTCGTCAACAGCGGCTCGGCCCCAGGAAATTTCTCAAAGGTGAAACGCGGCATCTTGGTGACGATGTAGTCGATCGTCGGCTCG
>DASXMC010000016.1:0-8388 GCA_036495885.1 Allostellaceae bacterium
GGTCGCGATCACCACATCCTCGCGCCGCACCTCCTTGATCGCCTTGCCGAGCACTGCCTCGGTGCCGTAGGCCGCCGCTGTGTCGAAGAAATTGACGCCGAGATCGAGCGCCTGATGGATGATCGACATCGCATGTGCCTCGCCCTTGCCGGCTGCCAGCCCCAACTGACTGAACCCGCCACACCCGAGCCCCGCCACACTGACCCGCAGCCCGGTCCCGCCGAGCATCACATAATCCATGCCGGTCGCTGACCTCAAGAAACGCGGTAGCGGTCGACCGCGGCGGGGTCGAGCTCGATGCCGAGACCCGGGCGCTCCGGCAATCGGATCATGCCATCGCCGTCGATCCGGAGCGGCTCCTTCAGCAATTCGTCGCGCAGGCCGTTTGGGTTTTGGTCGAATTCGAGCACCAGCCCGTTCGGGATCGATGCGGCGAAATGCAATGACGCGACGAGAGTCACCGCACTGGCAAAGGCGTGCGGCGCCACCATCAGATGGTACGCCTGGGCCAATGCCGCGATGCGCCGGCATTCGGAAAAGGCCGCCGCACCAGGCGATGTCGGGCTGCACGATGTCGACCGCACCGCGGGTGATCAGCTCGCGAAAGCCATAAAGCCCGATTTCGGTCTCGTAGCCGGCGATCGGGGTCGCAAGGGCCGAGGCGACGCGCGCACTGCCATCGATGTCATCGGTCGCGACCGGCTCTTCGATCCAATAAAGCTGATAGGGTTCGAGCGCGCGGCCCATCTCAATCGCCATCGCCGGACTCCAGGCGCAGTTCACATCGACCATCAGCTTGGCCTTTGGTCCGAGCGCGCGACGCACCGCGGCGACACGGGCGATGTCCTCCTCGGGCTCGACCTCACACTGCTGCGCATTGCCGACGAGATGGCGTAGATGCGTCTGGGTCGACGGGTTGCGGCCGATCTTCATCTTCATTCCCTTAAAGCCGCGGGCTCGGTAGCCCTCGGCCTCGCCGGCGAGGTCGTCGGTCGATTTGCCAGCCTGGTAAAAGCCGCCACTGGCATAGGCCTCGACCCGATCGCGGTAGGCGCCGAGCAGCCGGTAGACCGGCATTTTCGCGACCTTTCCGGCGATATCCCAGAGCGCAATGTCAATGCCGCTGATCGCGTTCATGACAATGCCGCGGCGGCCAAACTGGCGGGCGCGCGCGAACATCTTCTGCCACAAGCCTTCGATCAGCAGAGGGTCCTCGCCGACCAGCATCGGCCGCAACTGAGTTTCGATGACATGACGTGCGCTGCCGCCTCCAACCCCGGCTTCGCCGATGCCGGAAATGCCGGCGTCGGTCTCGACCTCGACCAACAGCCCGCCACGCGCGGCCTGCATGCCGCCGGCGCTGCCATAGGGCGGATCGCAGCGGTAGGAGAGCGGGATCGCTCGGATGTCGATGATCTTCATCGGCTCAGCCCTCGCCGAGCACCGCCAGCAGATCGCATTGGATTTGCATCGGCGGGCTAAAGTCGGTGCTGGTCAGGGTGTGCCGTGCCGGCCTCGAGTGCGGGTCGGGAAACATCTCGATCCAATGCTTGTTGAGGATCGGGCGTAGCGCGCGGTCTGTGATCCACACAGTCATTTTGATAATGTCATCAGGTGTGCCACCGGCGGTTTCCATCACCCGGCGCACATTGGCGAACATCAGCCGGCATTGTGCATCGAGATCGGCCGGGACCTGGCCGGTCTCGGGGTCGGCGCCCGAGATCGCCCCGGTCACGACAAACGGGCCGCGCCGGCTGGCGCTCGGGATCGGATTGACGTGCTTCGCCCCCCGGACATCGATGCTTCGCCGTTTTTCCATAAATCGCCCTCCGCTCGGTTTCGGCCGATCCCTGGCGTGCGGGTCGCGGCCGGTCGTGTATCATCGTAGCATCGTTTACGGCGCGAGCAGATCGAGAACACCGCGGCTACATCATGCCCCTTGGTCTGCCTCTCTGCATTTCGAGAGAATCTCATCGAGAACGCGGGCGATCGGCGGAGTGGCGTCAATGCTCATCGCATTCGGAACATCCTCTTTCGTTGCATACAATCGGGCAATGAGTTCGCGTTCCTTTGGTTTTCCGCCGAAGTCAGGCGGGTCCAGTGCCACTCGCTCATCAATCCGCCGGTTCATGGTGTCCAGGTCGACCTCCAGGACAAACACGCCGTCAAATAAGTCGATGAATTTAGCAAAATTCCTCGAGCCACCGCAGAAAAAGGTGACCGCCTCCTCCTGGTTGGCGACGAAGGCTTGTACTTTCTCTACATCCCAAATCTGGTGCTCGGACATCCAGGTAGCCGTCGGTGTATCCGTTTCCGGAGCCGTCGGTAGACCCGTTTCCGGATCGCCTCGATACACCAATTCCCGGTCACCATGAATGGCCTGGTAGCCGCGCCGCTGCAATTCTGTGCAGACCGCTGTTTTGCCGGCGTCGGAAACGCCTTCGATCAAATAGTTTCTGACACCCATTTCCGCTCTGGTTGATCGCTCGCTCATGAGCCGTCGGGGTGTGACGGCGCAATTACGTTAACTCGGTTGCTTCCACTCTGAAAAGGCCACGTTCCCCGGGCGCCAGCGGGCATAAGAGTGGCGCTCGGCGCCAAAGTTCTGACGGCCACTGACTGCCAATATTTCATGCGCAGAATCATCGACCGTAGGTCCGTTTGCGGCGCAACCTTGTCGTAGCCGTCATCGCTACCGCGCTGACTGGCAACTCCGGCAGGCTCTATAACACGCGCCGAGGCCGAGGCAGCCCGGTTCGGGCCGGGTCAGTACGTTCGCGCATAGCATTTGATAATATCCGCAGCATAGGCTCAGGCCCCGGACCGGTGGGGGCACGCAGGAGAAGGTTATGATTGAGCTGCTCGATCAACAACAGTCGCTGACGATCAATCAGTGGAAGATTTTTGCGGCTGTGATCCTCTCTATTATGCTCGATTTTTTTGACTTCCTGCTGATCGGCTTTGTCCTTGCTTTCTTCGTGCGGGATTGGCATCTGACCTATGGCCAGTCGGCATTGATCCTGTTTTCTTCGGGCGTGGCGGCAGTCCCGGGAGCCATCTTCTTCGGGTGGCTCGGTGACAAGATCGGCCGTCGCAAGGTGTTCATGATAACGGTGCTGATGTTTTCGGTCGCCACCGGCGCGATGGCGCTGACGCCGGATCGCGGATGGGTTTACCTGACCGTGATGCGGTTCATCGTCGGGGTTGGAGTTGTCGGCGTTGCCGCGGTGGACATGCCGCTCCTGCAGGAGTTTGTACCGGCCGCAAAACGCGGCTGGATCAGCGGGCTGTCGATCGCCCTGGTGCCGGGCGGCGGGTTGCTGGCCGCGACCTTCGCCGCCTATCTCGGCGTGGTCGTTGGCTGGCGGGGACTCTTCGCGCTCGGCCTGTTGCCGGCGCTATTGGCCTTTCTGATCCGAGTGTGGGTACCGGAGTCGCCGCGCTGGCTGATCGGCCAGGGCCGGATCGAGGAGGCGCGACGCTCGCTCGCCTGGGCTTTGCAGATCCAACCTGAAGCAATCGTTCTGCCGGCCTCGCTGCCGCAGCAGCAAGCGTCGTGGCTGGAATTGTTCAAATACCAGCGCAGCATCGCGGCGGGAGCTCTGGTCGGGTTGAGTCAGACCGGCGCGGTGGGACTGGGGCTTTGGATGGTCACGCTGCTCGTGATGGTGCTGCGGGTGACGCCGGCTGAGGCCTCATTTCTGGTGATCTGGATCAGCCTGACCCAGATCGTCGGTCGCGGCTTTGGTTCGTGGCTCACCGATCGGCTCGGGCGGCGCTCCGCCGGGGCTCTCTGCTGCGTGCTGGCGGCAATAACGACCTCGCTCGCCGGCTATCTGCATGGCAGCTATTTCGGCTTCGTGCCGATGTTCTTCGTCCTGCTGCTGTTGCAAGGCTTCTTCAGCAACGGCAATTCGGCGATCAGCTATCCCTACATGGCCGAGATGTGGCCCGGTTCGTTGCGCGCCAGCGGTTTTGGCTTCGTCTACGGCATCTCCAACTTGGGGAAATTCATCGGCCCGGCCGGGCTGGCGGTGATCATCGGCGCTTCAAGCTACGTCAGCCCAAAGGCGACGCTCGCAGGCATCGTTCCCGGCTTCAACTATTTCGCCGTATGGTACGTGCTCGCGGTCGTCGCTTACCTGCTGATCGGGATGGAGACCCGCGGCCAAACGATCGAGGAACTCGACGCGGCGCTTGCGCGCCCCAAGCCGATTGCAGCTCGACCGGGATAGTGCGATACCCGACCCAGCTGGCGCTCGAATTTGGCAAATGGTCATCGATGGCATGAAGCCGCTTCTGCTTTCCCCGCTTTGCGCGGTTCTGCTAGCGGCCCAGGTACAGGCCGAGGGCTTGCTCCCGACGCGCCGCATTTCGGCCGAGCTTGCGAACCAGGCCGTCGCCGCGGCGGTGGCGAAATGTGCCAGTCAGGGCTATGCCGAGACCGCCGTGCTGGTCGATGCCGACGGTGTGCAACAGGCCCTACTGCGCGGCGACCGCGCCGGCGCCCACTCCCTTGACAGCGCCTTCTCCAAAGCCTTTACAGCCGCGTCCTTCAAGACCGGCACGAGCGCACTTGTCGAGCGGTCGAAATCGAACCCGGTGCTCGCGAACCTGTTCAAATTACCCCACCTGCTCCTACTCGGCGGCGGCATCGTAATTAAAGTCGGCGACGAGGTTGTCGGCGCGATCGGCGCGTCGGGAGCGCCCGGCGGCAATCTCGACGACGCCTGCGCCGAGGCCGGGCTCGACAAGATCAAGGATCAGCTCAAGTAAACCCTCACGCCGGCTTTTTGATCGGTCGGGGCCATAGAAACCAGATCGCCGAAGCGATTACTGTTCAAAAACCTCTTTACTGGCGCGGGACGGGTGTACGAGCACTGTGCCCGGCCACTGATCCGGGCGGGCCCGCCGGTACTGCGGCGCGTAAGCAACCTCGGCGGCGAGGCGGATCGCGGCATGCCAAACCCAGCGAGGGTTATCCAGAAAGGCGCGGGCGAGCGCTACGCAATTGCCCGGGCAACCGCAAGCGGAAAGCGCATGCGGTTGGCGAGGACGCCGCCATAGCCGTCGGCGCGCTGGTTGGCAATCGGCGACAAAAAGCTATGCAGAAGAAAACCATGCGCCGCAAGCAGTTCCACGAGGTCGAAACCTAAGCGATCGGCGCGCCGAGCGGCGTCTGCGTGCGCATCGCAAATCCGGGACAGTCCTGCCTCGTCGAGGGCGCGAGGCATCGGCCAGCCCTCGTCAAACGGGATCGCCGACGGCGCTACGGTCGTCCAGGCGTCGATGTCGTGGATTAACGGCCCACCGCCTTGCCACGGGATGTTGGCCGAACCCTTGCGACCAGCATGAGCGAGTTGAATGCCCAGCGCGACCAAACTCGAGTGTCGACAAGAGCTGACGACACGAGCAAGCGCCGCCTCATTCGCGTCGGAATAGAGGCCGAGGCAGCCGTGACTGATCCGGCCCGCCGGCTCGACCGCGGTCTGCTCGACTACAAGAAGACCGGCGCCCAATAACGACAGCGAGCCCAGGTGCTGCAGATGCCAATCATTCGCCGAGCCGTCCTCGGCGCTGTATTGGCACATCGGTGACACCGCAATGCGATTGGCAAGGGTGATACCGCCGAGCGCGAGCGGTTTGAATAGATAACTTGCTGTTTCCATGCGGACGCCTCAGCGATCGAAGCCTCAACTCCGGCCGGTGTATCACGCCGATGGGTCTGTGGAGTTATCGTAACTACCGTTTTGGTACGCCCATTGCCTGGTATTCCCACCGGCTGCCCAACTCGGAGGATGCACCCAACAACTGGTCCCGCAGACGTGAATGGCGGCTGCTCTCGAGCCAACTCACGCCCCCATACGGCGCGGAGCCGACGAGCGGCCGCTTACGGCGCATCTTGCTCGTTGCCGTGCGTCCTGCCGAGGGTCGGCTAATTGAACGGACACCGGCCGTTCGGCCTAAGTGGCGGGGACTACTCTTCATGCCCCATCCCTGCCGTTCGCAATACCCGTCGGGATCGGCTCAATCGGGTGGAAGGTGCAGTGTTCGGTTCAAGCTTCCGTTCTCGCTGCCAGGGGTAGGAATGATCAAGACCGGAACGATTTATCGCAGCGTTGTTTCGATCATGCCGATTGAAGGCGGTGCGGCGGTGTAGCTTACGCTCTCTGGACCTGTCTCGATAGGGCGCCTTATCAGCCCAGCCTAGAGCCAGCCACGGGGCCTCTGTGGGGTGGAGACGGGCCCGTTGGCAGGCTGTGGCTGGCGGGAGAATTCGAAGGTCAAGGCGCCTAACATGCACCGCGCCCAGCGTTATCCTTCCGGAATTTCTCAACTATCGGCAGTCGTGTCGTCGGGTGTCGCGACTTTGTTCACGCCGACCGACTCGTTCCGGCCACGTCGCACCGAAACCCATTGCGGGTCCGTCGAGAATGGGCCACCGTCGCCCCAAGGCGACAGGGTTGTCTGGGATATGCTGGGCTAAGCCGATTACGCCCCGGCGACGACCCGGGTGTCGGCCGGCACGACGGGAGGAACGTATGTCCGAAATTGACTACTATTCCGAGGCGGCCCATGGCCCTCACGAAATCTTCGAGCTCGGCAACTACCAGTTGGAAAGTGGTATCACCCTGCCTAACTCCCGCATTGCCTACAAGACGCACGGAACATTAAATTCGGCAAAAGACAATGTGGTGCTGTTCCCGCACATGTGGTCGGGCACGCCAAAGGCGATGGAGATCTTCATCGGCGAGGACCGCCCGCTCGACCCAAGAAAGTACTTCATCATCCTACCGGGCCAGTTCGCCAACGGTTTTTCATCTTCGCCCAGCAACACGCCGTCGCCGTTCAATGGCGGTGCCTTCCCGCACGTCACCATCGGTGACGATGTCGTGGCGCAGCACCGCCTGGTCACTGAGCGCTACGGCATCCAACGGTTCGAACTGGTGCTCGGCTGGTCTATGGGTGCAGAACAGACCTATGAGTGGGCAGTGCGCTTTCCGGATATGGTCAAGCGCGCGCTGCCGTTCGCGGGTACGGCCAAGACCACACCGCACGACTTCATTTTCGTTCGGTCGCATGAAGACGCTTTGAAGTCCGATCCTGCATGGGACAACGGATTCTACAAGCATCAGTCGGACGTGCATGTGGGCCTGCGGCGGCACGCGCAGATCTGGTCGGTGATGGGCCTGTGCCAGGAGTTCTATAAGAAGGAAGCTTGGCGCGAAGTCGGCTTCACGTCGTTGGAGGACTTCTTGCACCGGTTTTGGGAAGCCTATTTCGCGCCGATGGACCCGAACAACCTGATCTGGATGGGTTGGAAATGGCGGCACGGTGATGTCAGCTGGCATACTGGCGGCGATCTGGCCGCTGCGCTCGGCCGTATCAAGGCGAAGACCCTTGTCGTGCCGTTCTCGCGCGATATGTTTTTCACTCCTGACGACTGCGAGGCCGAGCAGAAGCTGATCCCGAACAGTCAATTCCGCGTGGTCGACAGCCTGTGGGCGCATTTCGCCATGTTCTGCATGACCAAGTCAGACCGTGATCAGATTGACTCTTGCATTCGCCACTTGCTGGCAGAGCCGGTTGGCTAACCCGGACGCCGCGGCATTCTTAGTCTGCCGCGAATTTGTTCCCAAAATTGAACGCCTGAGCAGCTCATTGCCTGGCTTCAATCGAGCCCCCAGATCGGTACTGGTTCGGCGTAGCCTTTCACTGCCACCGCGCCCAGCGGTCTTGCTCCTCCGGCGGCAGCGCCGAGCTCTGCCATCATTGAATCGGAGATGATCAAGCGAGCGGGATACTCCTTGGTGAGCTGTTCGAGGCGTGACGCGAGATTGACGGTGTCGCCGATGGCGGTGAACTCCTTACGACGAGGTGAGCCGACATTGCCCGTAACGGCCGAACCCACGTGCAGCCCGATGCCGATCTTGAGCGGCCACGGACCGTGAGACAGACCACGCTCGTCAATCTCAGCCAGGATCTCCCGCGCCGCCTCAACGGCGTGGCGGGCGGCGGCGGGATCGTCGAGCGGCGCGCCAAATATCGCCAAGAACCCGTCGCCCAGGAATTTATTGATGAAGCCCCCGTGGCGGTCGATCGCTTCGATCATGAATGCAAAGTTGCTATTGAGGAACTCGACTACTGCCTCCGGTGGCCGGTCGCGTGCGTTCTCCGTGAAGTTACGGATGTCGAGAAACATCACGCAGATCTTGCGGATGTCGCCTGTGAACTCTGGCGGACTATCCAATAGGCGGTCGACGACCGACGGAGACACGTGCTGGCCAAAGAGGTTGGTAACGCGCTCGCGCGAGACCGCCTCTTCGACGGCGCGTCGGAACTTCCCCCGCAGCCGGAGCGCCACCAGCCCGGCCACCACTCCGGCAA
>DASXMC010000017.1:0-5595 GCA_036495885.1 Allostellaceae bacterium
GCTGTTGTCGCTGGTCGCCGAGGCCAATCGCACCGGTCCCTGCCGGATCGCGGTCGAGCCGATCGCGACCAGCGTCCCGCGGCCGATGGATCCGGGCTTTCAGGCAGCGATCACAGCGGCGGCCGAAGAGCACGCGCCGGGGCTGCACCTGCCTATGCCGAGCGCCGCCGGCCACGACGCCGCCGTGCTCGCCGAATGCATGCCAGCCGGCATGATGTTCATCCCGAGCCGAGGCGGGGTAAGCCACCACTGGTCCGAGGACACAAGCGAGGACGATATCATTCTGGGTGCCCGGGTCTTTGCGGACGCCGCCTGGCGCATCCTCCGCGCGGCGGGGCCTTGAGCGGTGCCATCGGTACGTTGCGACAGCCGAACGCAGCGCGGCTGTGTCTCGGCGCGTCACGGAGGCGCCCGCCAGATTGATGGACATAGGGCAAATCGTTAACCGGATTACGTCCAAATACGGCCTCGGTCGATCAGCTGATTTGCGATTTTTCCGCCGAGGAGGCCCGCGCCAATGCCGCAGCGCCGATCCGACACCGCATCGCCGGGCCCAGCCCGGAGTCGTGCGGCGGCCTCCCCCGTAAAACACTCAGCTGTCGATGGCGTCTGCGGCGGCGCCGAGGAAGGGCGCAACCGCGTCCATATTCTGATGTGCAGCAATGCGCTATTCCTCCAACATACGGCAGTTTGTCTCGTTTCTCTGCTGGTCAACAACCCCGAGCTGTTTTTCGACATCACCGTCGTCGGGCGGACGACCGAGCAGCTGGACGAGGACAAGCTGCGCCGTTCACTAGCCCGTTTTCCCAACCATTTGCTGTCGTTTCGCGAGTTCACGCCGCCGGCCGGGCGCCGCCTTCCGCTCAATCCGCGAGCCCATTACACGCTCGACAACTGGACCCGACTTTGGGTCGAGGAGTTCTTTGCCGACGATATCGGCCGCGTACTCTATCTGGACAGCGACATCGTGGTCCTCGGCAGCATCGCAGCACTGTGGCGTGCGGATCTCGGCGGAGCCTTGTTCGGCGCCGTCGACATTCCGGGCTCTCAGCAAGGGGTAGACAAGCTCGGGATGCGGGCGGAAGACGGCTATTTCAACTCGGGGGTGTTGCTGATCGATCTTGAGCAATGGCGCCAAACTCGCGCATTGCAGACCGTCCTCGACTACATCGAGGCCTATCCCGAGCGGCTCGTCTACACTCTCGACCAGGACGCATTGAATGCCTGCTTTTATGACCGTAGGAAGCGCCTCGACTACAGATGGAACGCGATCTGGCCATTTTTCCGCGATCCGGTGGCGCTGCCGCTGACTGCGGCGGAAATAGAGAGGGTGCGGTGCGAAGCACGGATCATTCACTTCAATGGCAGCCTAAAACCGTGGAGCTATTTTTGCGATCACCCGCGCCAGGCCGATTATCAAAGATATCTGCGCATGACCGAATGGCGTGACTTCGTCCCGGAAGACCGGACAGTCCTGAACCGATTTCGCAAGCAAATTTCGGCAATCCTCCCTGCGACGGCAAAGAGACCATTAAAGGCACTGGCAACGCGGATTTCCGCCGCAGCCCGACCGGGGGCTAAAGGATGAGTGGTTGATGACTGCCTGACCAACCCGCTGCCTGCCCCACCGTTATGGCGCAACATGCATTGAGGAGTGCCAGAAACAATCCGACAATCGTGTCCCGGCTAATTTCACGGCGTCCCGCATATTTACGAGAGGCGTCGCATAGCTCTTTGTAGCGGGTCGGGTTGTCCCAGATCTCTGTAAACGCCTCGAGCCACGTTGGGAACGGCGCTTTAGCGGGAAGGCAAATGCCTCCCGGCCCGACCGCCTCGGGGAGTCCGCCTCGGTCGCTGGCCAGCACCGGAATTCCGCTGAAATGCGCTTCGGTAGCGATCCTGCCCCAGGTTTCCAGCCATTGGCTCGGCGCCAGCACCAGTTTGGCGTGGCGGTACACCCTGCGCATATCCTGGAAGGGCCCGACGGCCCGGATGTTTCGGAGGCGGTTCCACCGCCGCTGCTCTGGCCGTTCGCGATTAAAGCGCCTGCGGTTGACGACGAACAGGAACGGCACGTCCGCACGTGCCTCCGCCAGTCCAACTACGATATCCAGACCTTTGTAAGGCACCGGGTTGATGAAGACCGCGCATTTACGGCTGGACGCGACCGTATAGTCTTCGGCCGCGACCAGGGGCGGCACCACACCCAGAAATTGTTTCTCAGGATGCATCGACCTAGTGAAATTGGAGTTGGCAATAAAAAAAATCTTTCGGTGTCCGGTGATGTCCTGGGGCAGAAGCAGCCTGTCTTGGGTATGCAGATAGCAGACGACCGCGCGTCCAAGCCCGAGGCAGGTCGTGACCAGCGGCACAAAATCGGCACCGCCCTGCACCACCAAGATGTCGGGTTTGAAGGCCGCGACCACCGATCCGACATGGGGGATGATGTCGTAGGACCGCCACGTCGGATAGCCGAGCCCCGAATCCCTGGGACACGGATTGCACAAAATTTTACTCCGCAGGCGCGCACTGATCCCAGTAAGCCCCACTCCCGCCAATCCGCAAAGAACACCGACCGAGACACCGCGTTCGCAGAGCGCCAGGCTCAACTCATGCGTGTTGACCTCCATCCCGCCGCAAAGTTCCGGGAGGTGCTTGTTGGTCGTGACAAAGAGAATGCGCATCTCAGTCGTCATCCCACACGGCGCCGCAGCAATCTATAAAGCCGGGCCCCGGTGCTGCCCCCCGTCAGCAGCGCGCGCAGCAAGTCGGCCAATATTATTGGTTTTTTGGAAACACCGATCTTGATCGCCGTTCTCAGCGGGATATTGTCGCGCGACAAATTCTCCGCAAATTTTTGGATGTCGCTATACCGTCTTCCCGCAAAGCAGATATTTATTCCATAAATGCTTCTAGCGATGATCTCGCGATCGACCGCGGCAAGGTATTGCGGGTCAAGGCTGTGATTGCAACGCGCGTACTTTAATATCTCGATCGATCCAGCGACGGTTCGGACCCAGTCCTTTGTGTAGTTCTGTTCGTGCCGACGGATTTCGACCGTCGGCTCGACCACGATGCCGGCCGGTTTCTCCCGCACACAGCGCAGCGTGAATTCGAGGTCCTCGCTGACGTTACGCCCCAAGGCCGGGTTCAGCCCGCCGATCCGCGTAAAAAAATCCCTTTTGACCAGGGTGCACGATGGGAAGATCGCCTGATATGCCAGAACCCGAGTGAACAGCGGTTGATCGGCGACAAAGCTGCCGTTGCCGACCAAACGCCCTGGTTTCATCCAGAAGCCCTCGGGATCGCATTCAAAGTGGCTCCTTTCCGCTCTCCGGCCGTCTCTGATGTGGGTGAAGTTGGAAAATGCAAACGGAACATCGTGCTCGTCGGCGAGATCGACGAGCCGGGAAAGGTGATCGCGGCGCCACAAATCGTCGGCGTCGCAAAACGCGAGCCAATCGCATTTTGCCGCTGTCACCCCGGCCGATCGCGCGCCGGTGGGCCCGCCATTTTGGATATTGATGAGGTTGACAGCAGGCGCGTAAGCGCCGACCGCCGAGGCGGTATCGTCGGTCGACCCGTCATTGACGACGATAACTTCGGCGGGGGGGTGATCCTGCTGCAGGACGCAGTCGAGCGTCGGCGCGACAAACCGCGCCGCATTGTAAGCGGGGACGACTACACTGACGGCTGCCATTCACCGGAGCTTCCATTGGAAGTGCGGCGATCGGACATCGATCTCGGCTCGGCCAGCCCAGCTAAATCCTTGAGCTTGTCAGAGAAAACCTGCACCGGATCGGGTGGAAGGAGCTGCCGAATGCGGCGGGCGGCGGCCTCGCCGATCTCTTTGGCTTCGGTTCGCCGCGTCCAAAAGCGCTCCAGTGCTGACGCCACAGCGCTCGCCCTGGGTGCCTCGGCGAGAAAGCCGGTGACCCCGTCCTCAATGATTTCGGCATGGCCGGCGACATCGGTGGCAACCACCGGCCGGGCGCACAACATGGCCTCGACTATTGCCAAAGGCAGCCCCTCAAAGCGCGACGGCATCACCAGCACATGGTTTTCGGCCCAGATCGCCTCCACCGTCGAATATCCGGCAAATACGACCCGGTCGGCGAGCCCGAGCTTGTGGGCGAGCCGTTCGATCCCGCGACGCATCGGCCCGTCCCCATAAAACCTGAGCTGCCAGCGCCGTGCCGTCCATTGCGGTCCGGCCAACGCCTCGAGCAGCAGGTCCTGGCCCTTTTGCGGCGGGTAGAGCCGTCCGACGCAAGCCAGGCGCCACTCCGCGTTTGGACCCAATGCCGGCCAGGCGGGTGAAATATTGGGCGCGAGATTGACCGGGTTCCACACCACCTCGGCATTGGCGATGATGTCGCCGATCTGGTTTTCGGCGAGCCGCAGATTGGCTCGCGATACAAAAAAACAGCGCCGGGCCACGGCCAGCATCGCGCGAAAGCAATCGGCCAGGTGATCCGGCGGCCAAGCATCGTCCAGGTTGCATTGCACGATGACGGCGAACGGGACGTTCCTCGTCGCGCACAGTTCGAGGAGTTCGACCGGTGGAAACGGTGTGCCGGCCGAAAAGACGACCAGCGCCGGCGGTCCGGTGTGGATCAGCCGCTCGAGGGCATAGGCCGCCGGATGCCTTCTTCCGGAGGTGAGCCGACGCCACGGGTGCCGGCTGAATGAATACCACAACGGCCGAGGCCACAGCTCGACACCGCATTCCGCCAATTCGCGCAGCCGCGGATGAAGTGGGGCGCCTTCGACGATGCTGGCCGAGACCGGGAGGCCTTGTGCGACCAGATCAATCGCCGCCCGCGACCATAATTCCTCCGAGCCGCCCCAGGCCGCGATCGTGGTAACAAAGACGATCCTTTGGCGGGCGCGCGCCACCGGCTTGCGAACGCTGCGGCCGAAGCGCCGATTGTCGGATGGAGCCTTGTTGCTGCGGCCGGTCGCGTGCATCCCCGGGGCATCCTTCGCCTCGCTGGCGCGTTTCACCGAAAGCGTATCGTGCTCCAAGCGAAGACGCTGGCCCGGTTGGTTCATATCTTCATCCCTCCGCCGCGGAGCAACGCTTTCCTCGATACGGTGCAATCTGGGGAGATTAGCCCAATCGCGGGTTTGTCCTTCCATGGCCCTCATTTCTTTGGCTTCGCCAGCTGCCCAAGGTGGCTCAGATTGCCGAATAATTCCTCAACCAATGCGGACCGGCGCCGGAAGTCATAGCAGTAACGGCACAGCACCTCGGTCCGGCCCCGCCGCCGCCACCGGATGCGCCGCGCAGGGGCCCCAACCCTCGGTTTTGTGCAATTCCAGTTCCTAGCAGAAATACTATGAATCTACAGCAAAACCCGCGCCTAGATTGATTATCTGCGTTCCCGAAATCCTCGGTCCTGCCGGACGGGGTTCCGAGACCAACCCAGAGAGCACCACCCTCACAGCCGTCATCCCTCATGTCGATCCTGCTGGCAGCGGATGTAGCAGGCAAATATGGCAATTTTTCAGTTGCGGAAATCGCATAAAGCCAGCGACCCCTAAAGCTCTGCGACCGATGCAAGCGCGTCAAAAAGGGCTCCGGGACGAAGG
>DASXMC010000018.1:0-3366 GCA_036495885.1 Allostellaceae bacterium
CCAATGATGACCTCCTGCTCGGCGTTATCCACCTCAAGGACATAGTGAATGGCGGCATCCGCGAGCGCTTTGCCGAATTGCGACGGATGGGCATCCGCACCGTCATGATCACCGGCGACAACCCGCTGACCGCGGCGGCAATCGCGGCCGAATCCTGGGTCGATGATTTTCTCGCCCAGGCCAAGCCCGAGGACAAGCTGGCGCTGATCCGCGAAGAGCAGGCCAAGGGCAAGCTCGTTGCGATGTGCGGCGACGGCACCAACGACGCGCCGGCTTTGGCGCAATCGGATGTCGGCGTGGCAATGAACACCGGCACGATGGCGGCGCGTGAGGCCGGCAATATGGTCGACCTCGACAGCGATCCGACCAAGCTCATCGAGATTGTCGAGATCGGCAAGCAATTGCTGATCACCCGAGGCGCATTGACCACCTTCTCGATCGCCAACGACGTCGCCAAGTATTTTGCGATCATTCCGGCGATGTTCGCGGCGTTTTATCCGCAGCTCGGGGTGCTCAACATCATGCGTCTGCACTCGCCCGAGAGTGCCATTCTGGCGGCAATCATCTTCAACGCGCTGATCATCATCGCGCTGATCCCCTTGGCACTGCGCGGCGTCAAGTTCCGCCCGATCGGCGCCGCCTCGATATTGCGGCGCAACCTGCTGATCTACGGCGTCGGCGGGATCATCGTGCCGTTTATCGCCATCAAGCTGATCGACCTCGCCGTGACCGCCATCGGCTTGGCATGACAAGTGAAAGTCTTTCGATCGTCACCCCCGCGAAAGCGGGGACCCAGGGCAAGCGCTCCGAGATAGTCCCTGGATTCCCGCTTGCGCGGGAATGACGGAACCTGAGGCTAAAGCTGAGGGACCATTCCCATGCTCAAACAGATCCGTCCTGCAATCCTGATGATCGTCGTCATGACGGTGATCACCGGTCTTATTTATCCGCTCGGCATGACCGGGCTCGCCCAACTGATCTTTCCACATCAGGCGAATGGCAGCCTGATCGAGAAGGACGGCAAGGTCATTGGTTCGAGCCTGATCGGCCAGAATTTCACCTCGGACAAATACTTCCACCCCCGGCCGTCGGCGACGACCGAGCCCGATCCGAAAGACCCGACCAAGATGGTCCCGGTCCCCTACGCCGCCGACAACTCGGGCGCTTCGAACCTCGGGCCGACCAACCAGGCGCTGGTCGATCGGGTCAAGGGCGACGCCGCCAAGCTCGCGAAAGAAAATCCGGGGACGCCGATCCCGGTTGATCTCGTGACCACCTCCGCTAGCGGTCTCGATCCCGACATCACTCCGGCCGCCGCGCTGTTTCAGGTACCGCGAGTCGCCAAAGCCCGTCATACGGACCCCGAAAAGCTGCGCGAGCTGGTCGCGGAGAATACCGACGGGCGTTCGCTCGGCTTGCTAGGCGAGCCGCGCGTCAACGTTTTGCAGCTCAATCTGGCGCTCGACGGGCTCAAGTAAGTTAAACTAAGCTCGCCGCATGTCGGAAAAAGAGGCGAGACCTTCGCCGGAGGCCTTGCTCGACGCGGCACGGAACGAGGGTCGCGGTCACCTCAAAATTTTCCTGGGTGCAGCACCCGGTGTCGGCAAGACCTATGAAATGCTGCTGTCGGCTCAGGCCAAGCGGCGCGAAGGGGTCGATGTTGTCGTTGGCATTGTCGAAACCCATGGCCGGAGGGAGACCCAATCCCTGCTCGACGGGCTTGAGATCGTTCCCCGGCGCGAAGTCGATTACAAGGGTCACCGCCTCAGCGAGATGGACATCGACGCCATCCTGAAGCGGCGCCCTCAGCTGGTGCTCGTCGATGAACTGGCCCACGCCAACGCCCCGGGAAGCCGGCACCCCAAGCGCTATCTCGATGTTCAGGAGCTGATCGACGCCGGCATCGATGTCTTTACGACGCTCAACATCCAGCATGTCGAAAGCCTCAACGACGTCGTTGCCCGCATTACCCGGATTCGGGTGCGTGAAACCGTTCCGGACAGCATTCTCGAACAGGCGGACGACATCGAGGTCATCGATCTGGCGCCCGACGATCTGATCCAGCGCCTGCGCGAGGGGAAGGTCTATGTCCCGCAACAAGCCGAGCGAGCGGTTCGCCACTATTTTCAGCCAGGCAATCTGACCGCCCTGCGCGAACTGGCGCTGCGCCAAACCGCACAGCGGGTCGATAACCAATTGCTCTTGCACATGCGCGCCCACGCGATAACCGGGCCATGGGCCGCCGGCGATCGCGTGCTCGTCTGTGTCAGCGAGGCGGCCAACACCCCGGCACTCCTGCGCTACGGGCGGCGCGCCGCCGACCGGCTGCACGCGCCCCTGACCGCGATCTATGTCGAGACCGCGCGGACCCTGCGTCTCAGCGATGCCGAGCGCGACCGCATCGCCGATTACCTTCGGCTAGCCGAGCGGCTCGGCGCCTCGACGATCACAATCCCAGGGCGCAAGATCGCCGACGAGGTCGTCGCCTATGCCGAGGCCAACAACATCACCCAGATCGTCATCGGCAAATCCGCCCGGTCTGGCTGGTTCGAGATCCTGCATGGCTCGGTGGTGCACGATCTCTTGAAAAAGACCGGGTCGATCAGCGTGCATGTGATCTCGGCCGAGGCCGGGGAGGCGCCGCCAAAAGTGGTGCCGACGCGCTCTGCCGGCGAGCCGTTCCAGTTTTGGCCCTATCTCGGCAGCGCCGGCGCGGTAGCATTGGCCCTCGGCGTCGGCGAAGGAATCGGGCGCTCGATCGGCGTTCAGAGCATCTCTCTCGTCTTCCTGATGGCGGTCCTCGGCACGGCGATCGCCTGGGGATTGCTGCCGGCGCTCGCTGCCTGCCTGTTGAGCGTGATGGCCTACAATTACTTCTTCCTGCCGCCGCTCTACACCTTCACGATCGACGACCCGGAGAATGTCGTCGCGCTGTTCTTTTTTCTGGTTGTCGCCGTCACCGTCAGCAATCTGACCGCGGCGGCGCGGCGGCAGATCGTCTCGACGCGGGTACGCGCAAAGACCACCGCCGAGCTTTACGCCTTCAGCCGCAAACTCGCCGGGATCGGAACACTCGACGATCTGTTGTGGGCGACCGTCTATCAGGTCTCCTCGATGCTGCGGGTCCACACCGTCTTGCTGTTGCCGGAGAGGGGCGGCCACAGCCTCGATGTGGCTTCGGCTTATCCGCCGGAAGACACGCTCGACGAGGCCGATATGGCGGCGGCGCAATGGTGTTGGGAGCACAACCACCCGACCGGCCGCGGTTCGGACACGCTGCCTGGCGGCAGATGGCTGTTTCTGCCGCTGCGCACCGGCAGCGGCCCGGTCGGCGTGATCGGCATCGAACGCGACGCGCCCGGAGTG
>DASXMC010000019.1:0-2219 GCA_036495885.1 Allostellaceae bacterium
GCCGCGGATATAATGACCGTTTAGATTGCCGAGCTTGGCAAAGTCGAAGCGCGCCGGCGCGCGGCCGATCGCCCCGAGGTCGAACCACCGGATCGCATCCTCGGTCGAGATGATCTCGTCGTCGCCATGGCTCCAGCCAAGCCGCAGCAGGTAATTGCGCAACGCCTCGGGCAGGTAGCCCATGTCGCGGTAAGCGTCGACGCCGAGGGCGCCGTGCCGCTTGGACAATTTGGCGCCATCAGGTCCGTGGATCAGCGGCACATGCGCGAATTCCGGGACCGGCCAATCGAGCGCTTGGTAGAGTTGGGTCTGGACAAACGCGTTGTTCAGATGCTCGTCGCCGCGGATCACATGGGTGATGCCCATATCGTGGTCGTCGACGACAACCGAGAGATTGTAGGTCGGCGTACCATCGGCGCGCAGAATGATCCGATCGTCGAGCTCGGCATTGGATATGGTGACCTCGCCCTGCACATGGTCATGGATCGTCGTCGCCCCGAGCTGCGGCGCCTTGAAGCGGATCACCGGCGCTACCCCGGGGGGTGCCTCGGCCGGTTCGCGGTCGCGCCAGGTGCCGTCATAGCGCACCGAGCGCTTTTCGCGGCGCGCCGCTTCGCGCATCGCTTCCAGTTCGGCGGGGGTGCAGTAGCAATAATAGGCGTGGCCCGCGGCGAGCAGTTCGCGCGCCACCTCGGCGTGGCGCTCGGCGCGCGCGAATTGGTGGATGACCTCACCGTCCCAGTCGAGGCCGAGCCATCGGAGGCCGTCGATGATCGCGGCCACCGCCTCCGGGGTCGAGCGCGCCCGGTCGGTGTCCTCGATGCGCAGCCGAAAGACCCCGCCCTCCCCGTATTGCTGGTGGTGGCGGGCAAAGAGCCAGTTGAACAACGCGGTGCGCGCCCCGCCGATATGCAGAAACCCGGTCGGCGACGGCGCAAAGCGGACGCTAACGGTCATCCGCCAAGGATGGGGAGCGCACACCCCAATATCAACGCGGGAATGCGCGGTGGCCATTCCAATGCATCGTAGGGTGGGTAGAGCGCACAGCGAAGCCCGCCAGCTGGACCGAGACGAGGTTCGGTTTCCGCTTCACTCCCCGTATACAATGACACCGATCGGTGAGGGCGCGGTCAGCGGCTGCGGTCTCCGAACATTTCGCGCAATTGGGTTTTCAGGATCTTGCCGGTGGCGGTGTGCGGCAACTCGTCGACGAAGACTACTCGGTCGGGCAGCATCCATTTCGGGAATTGGCAGGCGAGCAGCTCGATCAGCGACTGGGGCTCGGGGGTGCATCCCGGTCGTGGCGTCACAATCAACAATGGCCGTTCGCCCCAACGCGGGTCCGGGATCGCGATGACCGCGGCCTCGGCGACATCGTCATGAGCTACGGCGGCGTTTTCGAGATCGATCGAGCTGATCCATTCGCCGCCAGATTTGATCACGTCCTTCTTCCGGTCGGTGATCTGCATGTAGCCGTCGGGGTCGATCGTCGCCATATCGCCGGTGTGAAACCAGCCGTCGGGGTCGACCGCGGCGGCACTCGCCGCTTCGTCCTCGAAATAGCCGCTGATGATCCACGGCCCGCGCACCAAGAGCTCGCCCATCGACGTGCCGTCGTTTGGCAGTGTCTGCCCGCTGTCGTCAACGACTTTTAACTCGACGCCATAGACCGGCCCGCCTTGCTTTGACTTGACTGCGAGCAGCGCCTGCGGATCGAGCGGGCGGTGCTTGGCCTTCAGGTTCGCGACGGTGCCTAGTGGGCTCATCTCGGTCATCCCCCAGGCATGGATCAGCTCGACGCCGCGCCGCGCGAAGGCCTCGATCAGCGAGGGCGGCACCGCCGATCCGCCGCACACCAGCCGACGCAACGTCGAACAGGCCCGCCCGCTGGCGCAGAGGTATGTCTCGAAGCCGAGCCAGACCGTTGGCACACCTTGGCTAACGGTCACCCCTTCGGCGTTGAACAGGTCGCAGAGGCTTTCGCCGTCGAGACGCGGACCAGGGAAGACGAGCTTCGCTCCGTTCATCGGTGTGGCGTAGGCCACGCCCCAGCCGCAGGCGTGGAAGAGCGGCACCACCGGGCAAACGGTGTCGCGCGCCGAGCTCGGTATCCCGTCAGGTAGGGACGCGCCGAGGGCATGCAAAACGGTCGAGCGGTGGCTGTACAGCGCACCCTTTGGGTGGCCGGTGGTGCCGGAGGTGTAGCAGAGCGCGGCCGC
>DASXMC010000020.1:0-8273 GCA_036495885.1 Allostellaceae bacterium
GATCAGGGCTTTGAATGTGGTCGCTGACGCGCACAGCAGCGAGGCTGCGACAAACAATACGACGGCACCGCTAAAGACCGGGCGGGCACCCCAGCTTCGGCGCAGCCAGCCAGTCAAAATAGCGGTCACCGCCGAGGCACATAGATAACTCGTCATCACCCATGAGCCGCGACTGATCCCGGCGCCAAAACCGTGCTCGAGTTGGGGGAGTGCAACGTTTGCGATGGTCGCGTCAAAGGCCTGCATCGCGGTCGCGATCATCAGTGCGATCGTCGCCTGCCGCCGGCCCACCAGCGCCAAGCTGTCGGCTCCCACGGTCATTCGCGCCCAGCGGCAGAGATTATGAGGCCACGATGCGGCAGCCCCGTGTTTCCCGGCGAGCTTGGCCAGGGCGCAGGCACCCGATCGGCCGCGCTGTAAAACATACAAGAGCCATATAAGTGTTCGTGACCGCTTTTTCTTGATAAATACACTTACAGCACTTTCCCTTCCCTGTATTTTAAGATTGATCGAATTTTATTGATATTAAGGCCGAGCCCCTGTCCGCCGGCGGAACTGCGGCGTGTAGCATCCGACCGTCATTATGCCGTCCCGCCGCAAAACGAGACTGGTTGGCCCCGGCGTCGCCCAGAAGGATGATCGGGTATGATTACTTTTTTATTAATGAAGCTGACGGACAGGACCCGCATATCTATCGATTTCGATCATTGTCTGAATGCAAGTCCTCGCTTCGCTGGTGTCGGTTGGCTCGGAGTTGGCACAGTCCTGCAAACAGGAGATTAAGGGGCGTGATATTGGGCCGACCGCGCGCGTTCTTTCTGGTTACCGAGCTCTGGCGGTTCCGCCGCTGGATTGCGTGCGCTGGTTCAATCCACAGCAGAGGCGCTAAGCGCCAAAGCGTTCGAACAGCCCCACTATTCGGGCTGGCGGGAATGGCGCCCACGGGCTTGCTCGAAAGTCCACTTCTGTTGCTGGCATTTTTGTCTGTTGCTGGCATTTTTGCGCATCGCTCAATCCAGCGGCTGCGCCGACCGGGGCGGACCCGGTCAGCCGCCGCGCCTGCCAGCCGCATATCCTTGTTGGAAGGCTGCATCCTGGGAGCGTCGCGACTGATCGACCAGCAGCCCTCCGAGGAGGCCGGCGCCGGCTCCGATCCCGGCGCCGAGCCCGGCGTTGCCGCCGATCGCGCCAAAGACGGCACCGACACCAGCGCCGGCGGCGGTACCGGTCAATGCTCGCTGCTGGGTTGGGGTCATGTCGGCACAAGCAACGATCGGCAGCCCCAGAACGCCGAGCCAAAACAACTTTCTCATTCGATTCCCCCGAATTAAGCGGTTCAGCGCGACGCCGCGCATGGATAGCGATCGCGCAAGAACCCGAACAAGCCGTCGGTCGGCGATTGGTTCATGCGATCGGGTGCGGCCTGCGCCCAGCTGACAAATTCGCTCATCGCCTCGGATCGTGCCGGCGGCGGGTTGGGTAGGCAGAACAGTTTCGGTCCGCGAAACGCGGCCATGTTCAGCATCTCGACCGTGACCGCACCATGGAAGTAACCCTCGCAGAAGTTGATCGCCGCCGTCCCAATCCCGTTATCGGGGGCAGCACTGCACAGCGCCACCAGATCGCCCGTCGAAGCGAGCGTGAAATTGTCTTGCGTCGCGGCCCGCGCGTCAGCCCAGGGCAGCAACAGCGCCATTGTCGCAGCCATAATCGGTTTATCGATCCTCATCCTTCCTCCCCTGCTAAAGCGCCGAACGACCGCTTTCGCGATGGCCAAGTTCGGACCCTAAAACGAGCCGACCCAGGATCCGAGCGCTATCACCACGACGAGCGCAATGATCGGGCCGACAATAGCGGCCATGACGATGTCGAAGTAGCTTTGGCTGTGGGTCGAGCCGCATACCGCCAACATCGTCACGACGGCGCCGTTTTGCGGCAGGCTGTCGAGGGTACCGGCGCTCATGACCGCGATGCGGTGCAACAGTGCCGGATCGATGCCGTGTTCGGCGGCAAGACGCATATATGCCGTGCCGAGTGCGTCGAGTGCGATCGTCAGCCCCCCGGAGGCGGAGCCGGTCAAAGCGGAGAGCAGATTGGTCGCGACCGCGAGCGACACCAGCGGGCCGCCCTCGATCGACAACACCCAATTGCGGACGATCTCGAAAGCCGGCACGGCCGCGACCACGGCGCCAAAGCCAACGAGGCTGGCGACGCTCAAAATCGGGAGCACCGAGGCGTTGGCGCCCGAATCCAGGCTATCGCGCACCGCCCCCAGCCGCCGCCAATTGACGATCAGCACCGCCACGATCGCGGCCAATAGTGCGGTCACCACCGACCAGATGCCGCCGACGGCGGCGAGCGAGGTGGCGCCGAACCGCTCCTCGGCGAGGAACGACACGTCGAGCCGGGGTAGAACCACCAGTGTCATCAAGACATTGACGGCGATCACTACGAAGAGCGGCAGGGCGGCAAGACCGATCGGCTGCGGCACGTAGCTCGGCTGCCCACGACGCACCTCGGCGGGATCGAACTCGCGCGCGGTCGTCGCGCGCTGGCGCACCCTTTCGTCCTCCGCGGCCTCGTCGGCCGAAGAGGAGGGGGCGGGGCCAAAGCTCTCACCCTTGCGGCGGGCGGCACCGGCGGCACGGCCCAGCCACCATAATCCGAAACCCGCCATAATCGCGGAGGCGATTATGCCGAGACCGGGTGCCGCGAGCGACGTCGTGCCGAAGAACGGAATCGGGATCGCATTTTGGATCGCCGGCGTTCCGGGCAGTGCCGACATCGTAAAGGTGGACGTCCCCAACGCGACTGTTGCCGGGATCAAGCGATTGGGGATCTGCCCGGTGCGGAACAAGGCCTGCGCCATCGGCACCAGCACAAAAACCGCGACAAACAAGCTGACGCCGCCGTAAGTGACCAGTGCGCCAGCGAGAACCACGATCAGGATCGCCCGTTGCGGCCCGAGCCATTGGGTCATGAAATCGGCGATCGCCGCGACCGACCCGCTGTCCTCCATCAGCTTGCCAAAGATCGCGCCCAACAGGAACAGCGGGAAGAATTGCGCGACAAAGGCCGCGGCACTGCCCATAAAGGTTTGCGTCCAATAAGCGAGCAGCGGGCCGCCGGCAAAGGCGGCAGCGATCAGCGCGGCGGCCGGCGCCAACAGCAGAATGCTCCAGCCGCGATACGCCAGCCAGATCAGCAGCGCCAAGCCGAGGAGGATGCCAAAGAGTCCCATCCGCCTAAAGCTCGTCCAACTTGAGAAGGACCAACAACTTGGGAAGGGCCAACGGACGGCAATCTCGCGGCAACCGAGGCGTCACCCTGCCGCTGCCCCGATCGGGTAATTGCGTTCGGCACCTTCCTCCAGATGCGCGGGTTTCAGGCTCTCGGAAAATACCCAGGAGAGGTCGAGCGTGCTGCGCACCCCGAGATCGTCATAATGCTGTGACAGCCAGTCTTTTGCGGCGCGTCTTCCCTGATCCCGCAAATGGGTCAGAAAGGCCCATTCTGCGTTGAGCTTGCTCGACACCCGCAGTGCCAGCATCGTTTGCGCATCATGGACCGCGTGCACGTGGACGTCGCGGTAGCGTTCGCGTTCGAGGTTCTCGTGATGGATGATCTCCCACAGAAAGGCGAGCGAGCGCAGTTCTTTAAACAGGCTGGCGTTGAACGTGATCTCGTTGAGCCGGTTGCGGATATCGGCGGTCGAGCGCGGCACGTCGGGGCGGAAAAACGGATTGATCTGGATCAAGACAACGTCGCCCGCCTCGCACTCGTCGACCAGCGGGAACAGCGCCGGATTTCCCATGTAGCCGCCGTCCCAATAAGCCTCACCATCGATTTCAACAGCCTTGAACATAAACGGCAAACAGGCCGAGGCCATGACGCAGTCGAGCGCGATGCCGGGCTGGCGGAAGATCTTCGGCCGGCCAGTGCGAACATTGGTCGCGCTCAAAAACAACTTGACGCCATGCTCGTCATTGACGCGGTCAAAGTCGATGCGCTCGCGCACCACATCGCGCAGCGGATTGAAATCGAGCGGGTTGAAGTCGTAAGGGGAAAAATGATGGGAAAAATACTCCATCATCATAAAGGCGGGCGAATTGTCGAGGCTCCAATTGCCCATCAGCATGTCGATCGCCGATCGCCGGATCGGACTGAAGCGGGCCGCAGCACTGGTCGCCGACCAGAATGCTTCGAGCCGTTTGCGCGCCTCCGCGGGACCGCCGCTGGCCATGCCGTCGGCCACCGCAACCGCGTTCATCGCACCGGCACTGGTGCCGCTGATCGCTGCGATGTGAAGCCGCTCGTCGTCCAGCAGTTGGTCGAGCACGCCCCAGGTGAAAGCACCGTGCGAGCCGCCGCCCTGCAAGGCCAGCTTGATCGATTTCTTGATCTGCCTATTCATTAAAACCTCCAATGCTCGGGCTTCGGCGGCGACCGGGCCGCTGAAGCGGCAGGCGATGAAATCTCCGCGGTCTGGACGTCCGGCACCGCCTTCGCTTCCGCCGTCTCCCGCGCCAAACCCGCTTATTCGCGGCGTTTCTGAAAATTGCTCGGCAGGAAGACCAAGAAACTCCGCGGCGGCCCCCCTTCTCTACCTGCCGTCACTCTGGCGTCAATCCGCAAAAAGACATGCTGCTCGCCCGAGCAGCAGCGGATCGAGGGTAATGCGGCGGTGCAGCGGCGTCACCGGCGGCACGTCCCAAACGATCGGCCTGACACCCCAAATCGAGTGCCGGCGCGTTAGTCATCGAGTTCCCGACCGAGGAAAAGGCCGAAGGCGTGCGCGAGATGCTGCTCGCCATGCAGCAGGAGTATTTGATCGAGCTCGGCGACGCGGTCGTTGCCGTCAAGGACCCCAATGGGCGCGTCAAGCTCAACCAGCTGTTCCAGCCGGTCGCCAAGGGTGCCGTCTCGGGCGCATTGTGGGGTTCGCTGATCGGGCTGTTGTTCATGATGCCGCTGGCCGGGGCGGCAATTGGTGCGGCGTCCGGCGCGCTCGGCGGAAAACTGACCGACCTCGGCATCAATGACGATTTTATGAAAGAGGCGGCGCGAACGCTGCAATCGGGCAATGCCGCGCTGTTTCTGCTGATCCGAAAAATGACCACAGACAAGGTGCTTGCCGCCTTGCACGGGGTGGGTGGCCGGGTTTTGCGCAGCTCGTTCGACGAGACCAAAGAAGAATCGCTGCAGGCGGCCCTGGCGGGCGCGCGCGAAGCTGCGGCCGCGGCATGAGAGCCTCGGCGACGCCGAGTTCGGCCGGGTTCGTGGACCTGGCCCAGGGCATACCAACGCAATCGCGGCCAGATTCAGCTTGCATTCCTCACGCAGCGGCCTCCCACTGACCGCTGACTCCCCTCCCTACCCTCCCCCGCTCGCAGGGAAGGAAGGGTCGGGGGTCGGAGAACTATTTGAATGCGTTAGGAGGAACGACGCCATGCGGAATTTCCTGGTAGGTTTAGCCGCGATTGCTGCACTGACGATTTCGGTACAGGCTGGGGCACAAACCGCTCCGTCGACGGCGACGCCGCCCAGCGCGGCACCGGTGCAGTCGATGAATCGGATGCCAGCCGGCGGGAGGGCGACCTCCGAGCGAGGCGCCACCGGGTCGGTGCTCCGCGCCCATCAGCGCCATCACACCACACATTCGGCGAAGACCCCGTCGGCCGGAACAGCGCCGTCAACGGGCTCAACCCAGCAGTAGACGCCCGGCAGGCTCTGCGGCGGCCGCGGGCAAACGGGGCACAAATTTACCCGGGCGCGGATCATGTGCAACCGTCCGCCTGTTCCGGGCGGGGCGCGGGGCTATACGCGGAATGTCGGTTCCAGCTTGGTTGAAGGACGGGCCGTGGTCTCCGGCAGGCCGGGAAATACAGCAGCTTTAGCCGGTCATGCCGGCTGCCTCTGCCACGGGCCGGAAATTCACTCTCTGACGCGGCGGATCGGTGCGGATCTTTCGCGACGCGGCTTTGTTGCCGGCATGGCCGCCTCGATTGCGTCGCTCGGCCTGCCCAACCTCGCCAGCGCGCAGTCGGCGGCGGCGCCCGTCCGGCCGTCGCGGCCTATCCTGTTCAGGGATTTCCGCTTGTTCGATGGAAAATCCGGCGCCTTGCGCGAAGGGCTCCATGTGCTCGTCGAGGGCAATCGGATCACGGCCGTGGCGGGGGGCAACCCTGCTGCGCCGAGCGACGCGCAAATGATCGATTGTGGCGGCCGGGTTCTCATGCCGGGCCTGATCGACGCGCATTGGCATTCTATCTTTGCCGCGCTGCCGCTGCCGACTTTGATGTCCGCGGATGTCGGCTACATCTATCTGGCCGCCAGCGCGGAGGCCGAGCGCACGCTGATGCGCGGCTTCACGACGGTCCGGGATGTCGGCGGTCCCGCCTTCGCGTTGAAGCAGGCGATCGACGAGGGGCTCATATCGGGTCCCCGCATTTATCCGTCCGGTGCGATGATAACCGCCACCGGCGGTCATGGCGATTTACGTCCGTTGTCCGATCTGCCTAGTGTCGGCGGCACGCTCAGCCGCATGGAGCAAACGGGCGGCAGCATAATTGCAGATGGTCCGGACCAGGTCCGATTGCGCGTGCGCGAACAACTCCTGCGGGGTGCCTCTCAGATCAAACTCGTGGCAAGCGGCGGCGTGTCTTCGCCTCGCAGCCCGCTTGAGGCCTCCACGTTCACCGAGCCCGAATTGCGCGCGGCGGTGGAAGCTGCCGAGGACTGGGCCACTTACGTCACGGCGCACGCTTATCCGCCGGGTCCGATCCAGCGGGCGATTGCCGCGGGTGCCAAGTGCATCGAGCACGGTCATCTAATGGACGAAGCGACTGCCAAGCTGATGGCGGAGAAAAGCATATGGTTGAGTACTCAACCATTCCTTGGAGATGATGACTCAATTTGTCTGACCGGCCAAAGCCGGATTGACCAACTTCAAGTTCTTGCCGGCACGGATAGAGCATACACACTGGCGAAAAATTACCAGATCAAGACGGCATTTGGCTCCGATTTACTGTTCTCCGGAACCTTGACAATGCGCCAGGGCGCAATGTTGACCCATCTGACTCATTGGTATACGGCGCCTGAAACTTTGAAGATGGCTACCGCCACCAATGCCGAGCTGCTTGGCTTATCTGGTCCGCGCAATCCTTATCCGGGAAAGCTGGGGGTCGTGGAAGAAGGCGCGTTTGCCGATCTCGTGCTCGTCGACGGCAATCCCATTGAGAACATCAGTCTCATAGAGAATCCGGCGAAGAATCTTCCGATCATAATGAAAGACGGAAAGATCTATAAAAACTCCCTCAACCCATGAGGTCTTCGGTAGCAGTGATCACGATCAGGAATTTGACCAGCCCTGTTTCTTCAGACCACGGTTAAGACCGATCTCGGCCGCCAAAGTGTCCACCCGCGCAGCGGGCGGCGCATGCCATCAACGGGAGGATCAACATGTTGTTTTCGGGTGGCTTCACGTTCCCGAACTTTCTCGCCGACGTCTTGTCGATATTTATTTTCGTGCTCTGGTTCTGGTTGCTGATCACGGTGTGCGGCGACCTGTTCCGCCGCCACGACATATCCGGCTGGACGAAGGCGATTTGGGTGATATTGCTGGTCGTGTTGCCTTATTTGGGGGTGTTCATCTATCTGATCTCGCAACACCGCGGGATGGCGGAGCGGCAGAGCCAGCGGGCTCAGCAAGCCCGCGAAGAGCTTCGCCAGGTGGTTGGTTTCAGTGCGGCCGATGAGCTCGAGAAACTCGAACGGCTGAAGAATTCGAACACGATCTCCGACGAGGAATATTCACGGCTGCGCGCCCGGGTTGTACAGTAATCGAGACCAGAGCTCGATCGGGGTCGTTGGACCACCGGCAGACCGGATGATTGGGACACTGGGCACAGCGATGGGATTACAGGCTCAAGCCAACCGCGACGAGTGCGTTTACCGTACGACCACGAGCCTGCGGCCAAGGTGCTGCGCGGGAGAGAGGCGTACCGTAAACGCGGGTCGGCGCCTATTCGGTTCGAGCGAGGGGAAACGCAACGATGAAATCATATGCTTTTATCGCCTTGTTGGGCGCGATGGTTGTAAGTGCCTGCGCGCAGACGCCGATGGGATCCACCGTTCCGGTCATGCCGGGCCCGAACAAATCGCTCGCAGCTTTCCAAAACGATCAAGCGACGTGTCAGCAATTCGCCCAGCAGGCCGTGGCGGACCAAGTGCAAGGGGCTAATCTTCGCGGGCTCGGTACGGCGGCGCTGACG
>DASXMC010000021.1:0-2778 GCA_036495885.1 Allostellaceae bacterium
AATCGGGATTGAGACCCAAAAGGGTAAGGTCTAAACCTAGCTCTCGAAGTGCTGGGATGGCGTGATCGGACGAGGCGATCTTCAACGAGCCTTAAATCAAGGCGGCCCGATAATTGGCAGCTCGTTCTAAGTGATTGGCCACACGATTGGCACAGGCACGACACCGGCAAACGCAAAACGCGAGATGGAATCGGCGGATCGCCGCGGACCCGCCCTCCGGTGTCGCGAGCGCGCTTACGTCAGCTCGTCAAACCGGCGAGGGCCGTCCCCACCTCGCGCAGGACGCTCGGCCAATCCCCCGGCCGTTGCTGGCGGAACAGGCGGAATGTCGGATACCATGGGCTGTCGTTGCGCCCGGCCAGCCATCGCCAATCGGGATAATGCGACAGCAGCAGCCAGGTCGGCCGTGCCAGCGCACCCGCGACATGCGCTACCGAGGTGTCGCACGCGATCACCAGATCGAGGCTCATCATCACCGCGGCGGTGTCGAGGAAAGCGTCTGGTCCGTGATCGAAATCGGGCCCGAAGGTCGCGATTCGCATACCCGAGGGCAGCGAGGCCAGCTGATCTGTACCGTCGTTCCTTTGCACGCTGACCAAGCTCACGCCCGGCAGTGCTGCGAGCGCGGCAAATTCGCGTAAAGGGAGAGAGCGAGTTCTATCGGCCCTCGCCTGCGTATTGCCCTGCCAGGCGATGCCGATCCTGAAGCGCGCCTCGGGCAGGCGTTCGCGCCAAAATCGAACCCGTTCCGGCTCGGCCGAAAGATAAGGCACCGTGTTGGGGATCGTCGCCATCGTCGTCCCCAACACACGGGGCAGGCTGAGCAGCGGACAATGACAGTCGAATTGCGGCAGTGGATCACCGGCGGCAACGATTTCGGCGATGCCCTCCGCGGTCCGGGCGAGGCGCACCAGCGCTCGCGGCACTTCGAGCACCACCCTGCCGCCGTGCTCGGCGACGGCAGCCCCATAGCGGATAAATTGCAGCGTGTCGCCCAGTCCCTGCTCGGCGTGGATCAGGATCGTGCGGCCGGCCAGCGGCTCGCCCGACCATAAGGGTTGCACGAAATTGCGGTCATAGCGCGCGACCGCGAACCGCCACTCGTATTCCTGCCAGCCTTCCTCGAATTGTCCGGTGACGAGCAAGGCATGTGCGATATTGAAATGCGCCTCGGCATAATCCGACCGCAGCGCCATTGCCCGGCGGTAGCAGTCGAGCGCTTCGGCAAAATGGCCCTGATGTTCGAGCGCGATGCCGAGGTTGTTGTGAGTCTCGGCGCGCTCCGGGTCTACCGCCAATGCCCGCCGGTGATGCGCAACCGCCTCCGGCGCGCGGCCGAGTTCGACGAGCGCCACGCCGATATTGTTGTGGGCCGCGGGGTGGTCGGGCGCCAGCTCCAGTGCCTGCTCATATTGCCGGACGGCATCCGCGAACCGCCCCCGTTCGCCGAGGACGGCGCCGAGCGCGATGTGACTCTCGAGGTGGCGGGGCGCCAGTGTCAGCGCCCGCTCGCAGCAGGCTTGCGCGGCTTCGAGCTGGCCTTGCGCGCGCAATGCCCCGGCGAGGTTGTCGAGGATCTCGATTGCGTCGGGGCGCAGCGCCAGCGCTTTACGGTAGCAAACGACAGCTTCCTCGATCCGACCGACATCCTGCAAGGCACTGCCGAGATTGTTATAGAGCTCGATCGCATCCGGCTTGAGCCGCAGCGCCCGCTCGAAGTAGGCGACTGCCCGCTCGGCGCGACCCTGCTCGTGGCAGGCATTGCCGAGATTGTAGAGGGTGTCGACCGAATTCGGCGCCAGCGCCAATGCCCCCTCCCAGGCCGATATCGCTTCGGCGGTGCGGCCCCCGGCGCTGAGCACATTGCCGAGATTATGATGAAAGGCCGGGTCGCGGCCGTTGCGCGCGATCGCCGCGCGGACGTGCTCGATCGCGTCCTCCAAGCGGCCGAGCTGATGCTCGATCAGTCCGAGCAGATGCAGCGCTTGCGCCTGACCGGGGTCAACCGCCAGGATTTGCCGGCAGACCCGTTCGGCCTCGCCGGGTTGTCCCGCACGCTGATGCGCGAGTGCTCCGCCGAGCCATCCGGCGACCGCAGGCGTCACGCCCCGCCCGATGCGGCTTGGGCCGCCGGGTCGGCCTTGGGCGCGGCGTTGCTTTCGGTTCATCGGCTCTTGATAGCGCAACCCCTCAATACATATCCACGAAGTTGCGCCGCCGCAGAATTCTCAAAAAGAGGCGCCGCGCCGCTGGCATGCGCCGAGAGAACGGCCGAGCGCGGGAAGAGAAAGCCGATGGCTGAGGTTTTCCTGTTACCGCTGCGAATCTGGCTCAGATGGGCCGGTTTGCTGCTTGTGCTGATGGCGCCGGGCTGCGCTGCGCCACGACCCTCGACCGAGGTTCCGGTGCCGCCGGGTCAGGCGCGGATCTGGGTCTATCGCAATTGGCTGCCCTCGGAGAGCCTCAATCTCGCCAACATCACGGTCAACGGCGCTTTTTTTGGCTCGGTCGAAAACGGCGGCGTGTTTTATCGGGACGTACCGCCGGGGATTTATCACATCGCGCCGGAGAGCTGGGCGCACGACCCCAAGCAACAAGACACGAATGTCACTCTCGTCGCCGGCCAACAGGCTTTCATCAAGATTGTCGATCTGACGAGCTGGGCAGTCAGCGTGAGTGCTTCAAAGAACTTTCAGCGCGACGCGTTCTGGGCGTGGTTGGTCCCGGCGCAGGCAGCGCAGAGGGAGATTGCCTTCGACCGCAACGGCATCTGATCCT
>DASXMC010000022.1:0-6056 GCA_036495885.1 Allostellaceae bacterium
CGACGTAGAATGGGCTGAGCCGCGCGAAGCCACCGCCAGCAAAGCCCATCGCCAGCACTCCGTGGCCGAAATCGGTCGGCGCACGCCAGGGCTCAGCCCATTCTACGAGCTATTTACCAGTCGCAAAGCTAACAACAGGGCTCTAGCAGCGGAAATCTAACAATAGCAATCTAATACGCTATTGACCAACTAAGAGGCTCTCAACTGTGTGAGATAACTAACACGAGATGACCATATCCCCTCCTTATCTCCCACACCCTGATCCAACTCTAGAACCCGCTATGCAGACGCGCTATCACAGACGCGCTATCACACAAACACCAGCATAGTGTGCTAAAGCTACAAAGGTTATCAAGTTATAGATAGAATGATAGCTCTATCTATAGACTCAATTCTAAGATAGAGTACGGTAATTAAAGGATATGGCCATATAATGGTCAAACAAACTTGCTGGTTCTTAATCCGTTCTACTGCTGCGGCAGGGAACCGTGGTTATTTCTTTCTCTACCGAGTGCCGAGAGCGACATCGCCAAAGCGGCGGGCGGCCGTCCCGCAACAAGCACACGTCCGACCTCGATGCTTGGGTGGCAAATGTCTCAAGGGAGAACCGCAAATGGCACGCAAATATGAGCCTGTCCCCGGCTCCGGTTTCTATTGCTGGAGCCTGGAGAAGTGCGAAGAAGAGATCTTCATCGTCGCATTGAGTGAAATCTCAGGCCTGATCCCACCCGGCCAGAAGTGGCAGCGAACGCTAGAGTACCATTTCTTTGAGCTCGGCAAGGGCCTCGCTGATGAGGCTCTTATTGAGATGAACGGGGCTCGTCGGCAACACGGCCTGGAGCCGATTTCAATTACAGAGACTGCCGTCGGCGATTACGCGTCCAGCCGGGACGAGCCGGCGAAGTCGCGGCGACGGCGTCAGATCCGCGAAGAGTTGGGCAAGGCCGGTCCCGAGATGCGGGCTAAGCTGCTGGCACAAGCGACGGCCGAAAAAAATCGCTTATCGCGCGCACATTACACGTACGAAGATTTTAAATTACGGAAGCTTCAGCAAGATGCCGCCCGCCCGCTGGGGCAGGGAGATATTGCAAAGATACCATCAGCTCGGCGCGCTGCCGACGCTCCTGATGCAATCCCGATTGGGACAAGGCTCCCGCCGACATCCGACAAACACGCCAATTTTCAACGCCTCTTTCCAGGGCGAACCGAAAATGTTTCCGAGGCAATTCGGAAATTGACGAATCTGTCGTCGCCAAACTACGAGTTCGAAGAACCAGAGGTGGAGAAAATCTTCGACACTCTTGGGCAACGCCTCAATGAGGCCCATGCCAGATTTCGGCGAAGGCTGACGAACTGATCCCGGATGACTTCATAACCAAAACCAAATCGTAGGGACTGGTCCGACCGGTTGATGCCGCGAAGACGGTTTGCCCCGCCTGCCCGTCATCTCAGGAAATGGGACGACAACCTAAACGGAGCGAAATCATGCCTTGGAAAAAAGTGACGCTGACCGACGACGACATTGCGGCAGGAGGCGCTGATCGACTCCAAGAGGCTTTTTGGAAGAGGTTCAGTGCAGCCGGGGGACCACATGACGCTGTGATGTACGGGATCGAGGACGTTATTGAGGGGCACCACTTTTTCTTCTCACCCGCGGCGGCGATTATAGCTGGCCCGCTTTTGAATGCCTACACCGTAACGGACTGTCCCGAACCCGATTGCGACGACATTGTTGTGCTCGTCAGCTGACGTAGAGGGGCGCAACGGTGGCGGGTTGCATCCGCCCAACGAACTTAATTTGCGGCGCAGCCCCTCGGCAGCGTGGTCCAGAAACCAGCAGATTTGGGCCGGGAGGTGGCGGCCTGTACCACCGACACCTGGCGCATCAGCTCCCTCGTCCCGGATAGCTCACCGCGAGGCCGGCGCGGGCGTCCTGCTGGATGCCGTATTGCGGGAACGGGTAGCGCAGACCGTTTTTCGCGAGCGCTTCCATACCGGCGATCGCCTTTGGCAGATAATCGGGCGGCAATGCCATCAGCATTTCGTCATCGAGCACGCCGCCATAGCGGCGCTCGGCAAAGCACGGGATCGAGAGGCTCGGCTCGCGGGTTTTCAACGCCCGGCCCCAGGAATCGGCACAGGCGGACTCGCCCACCACACTCCAGTCGAAGCGCTTGTAGCCGGCCCATTGCAGCCCGTTGATGAAATAGATCATCGCCCCCGGTGTGGCGTAAAAGAGCGCGATATCGGGCGGGTCGAGCCGGCCCGAGGCGAGGGGGGCCACCGCCAGCGCCTCAAAGCGGCCGTCCGGCACGCATTCCATCGCCGCCTGATGGGCGCTCGCATCCTCGGGCGTGCTGTACCACACCCCGACCATGTGTTGGCCCGAGCGCCAAGCCTCGTCCTTGGCGCTCCCAAGCCCGACCACGGCGCGGCATTGCGCGCCGACGAGATCCTCGGCGGTGAGCCCGACGGTCCAACCGAGACGTGCGGCTTGCGCCACGATCTGATCGAGGGTGTGGATCGATTGCGGCCGGCGGATGCGCGGGATCGCCTCCATCTCGGCGTGGTCTTCGAACAATTTCATGCCGAACGGGATCGAGCGCAATCTGAGGAGGCGCTCCAGATCAAAGGCGAGCTTGGTCCAGTCCTGGCTCATCTGAGCATCTCCGGAAAAAATGGTGCGCAGCGGGAGCGGCAGGCAGGTCCGCAACACCTAGCCGGCAATATTTATCATATTGCAAGGAACCGCTACAAAGCGGCGGGGTTCGGGCTCTGGAGCGAATGGCCGAGGCGGCAAAAGCCGGTATGCGGACGTTAGCTGCGGCGCCAACCGCGAATGGAAGGATTTTTTTATGCGCGTGTTCTGCGTCCATCCCGGCCCGCTTACCTATTCGCAGATTTTTTTGCGGCTCGAGCCGATCGGCCTCGAAATCGTTGCCGGTGCGGCGCGCCAGGCCGGACATGCGGTACGGCTCCTCGACCTGCAGGTCGAAAGCGAGCGCGCCTATTTCCGCACGCTCGAGCGCTGGCGGCCGGATCTGATCGCCTTCGGCTGCAACTATCTGGCGAACGTGCCCGAGATCGTCGATCTCGCCAAGGCGACCAAAGCGCGTTTTCCCGATATCTTCGTCTGCGTCGGCGGCCACAGCGCCTCGTTCACCGCCGAGGCGATCATCGATCATGGCGCGGGCGCGGTCGATTGCGTGCTCAAGGGCGAGGGCGAGACGACGATGCCGCTGCTCCTCGCCGCGATCGAGGCCGGAACCGCGCTGACCGCGGTTCCCGGTGCGGTGACCGCCGCCGGTGCCGGACCGCCGCCGGGTTTTGTGCCGTCGCTGGGCGAGGTGATGCCGGCGCGCGACCTGTTGCGCCATCGCCGCAAATACTTTCTCGGCATCCTCGATCCCTGCGCGTCGATCGAGTTTTCGCGCGGCTGCCCGTGGGATTGCTCGTTCTGCAGCGCCTGGACGTTTTATGGCCGCAGCTATCGCCTGGTCAGCCCCGATCACATCATCGAGGACCTACGGCGCATCCGTGAGCCCGGCATCTTTATCGTCGACGATGTCGCCTTTGTCCATGAGACCCATGCGATGGAACTGGGCGAGGCCATCCGGAGCACCGGCATCAAGAAACGCTATTACCTCGAAACCCGCGGCGATGTGTTGCTGCGCCATAAGGAGGCGTTCCGTTTCTGGCAGAGCATCGGGCTGCAATATCTGTTTCTCGGCATCGAGGCGATCGACGAGGACGGGCTCAAGCGCTATCGCAAGCGCATCTCGCTCGGCCGCAATTTCGAGGCCTTGGAATTCGCCCGCTCGCTCGGCCTGATCGTCGCAATCAACCTGATCGCCGATCCCGATTGGGACCACGAGCGCTTTCGCATCGTCCGTGAATGGGGGCTCGACGTCCCGGAGGTGGTCAACCTCAGCGTCAACACCCCTTACCCCGGCACCGAGAGCTGGCTGACCGAAGAGCGCGCCTTGACCAGCCGCGACTATCGGCTTTACGACATCGCCCACGCGGTGATGCCGACGCGGCTGCCGCTCGCCGAGTTTTATGACGAGTTGGTGGCGACGCAGCGGGCGTTCTACCGCAAGTTTGCCGGCTGGCGGGCGGCCTACACCGCCGCCGGTACCGTCGCCCGGCAGCTGCTGCGCGGACACCCGAATTTTTTGAAAAGCCTTTATTTGCTGGACAAGCTCTATCGGCCGGAATTGCTGCTTGCCGACCACAACCGGGCGGTCACCTACGAGATGCCGCTGCCCGGCGGGGGTGCTGCGATCCGCCAGACGAGACCCGCAGATTTCTACATTCACCCGCCGCGCGGCCGCAAAGGCCGGGCGATCGACGCGGCAACGGAAGATTTTGTCGAGGAGACCCGGGTCGGCACGGCGCCTTGAAGCCGGGGCGCGGGGAGCCTGATCGATCCGCCGGGACCGCCCGATCGCCCCCTTGTCACCGGGCGGCGGCGCGGTTCTATATGCGGGAAAGCGACGACGAGGGAAATATCCGATGCGGTTTCTCGGGGTTCATCCGGGCCCTCTTATGTACACAAAGATCTTTCTGCGGCTGGAGCCGCTCGGTCTCGAACTCGTGGCGCAAGCGGTGCGCCGCGCCGGGCACATGGTCCGGCTGATCGATCTGCAGGTCGAAAATCACAGCGCCTATTTCCGCACCTTGGAGCGCTGGCGGCCGGACGTCGTCGCGTTCTCCTGCAATTACCTCGCGAACGTGCCCGAGATCGTCGATCTCGCAAAAGCAACAAAATCGCGCTTCCCAAAAATCTTTATCTGTGTCGGTGGCCACAGCGCGTCGTTCACCGCGGCGGCAATCATCGCGCATGGTGAGGGTGCGATCGACTGCGTGCTCAAAGGCGAGGGCGAGGCGGCGATGCCGTCCTTGCTGGCGGCGGCCGCCGCCGGCCATGACCCGGCGAGCGTGCCCGGGGCCGTCACTGCCGCGGGCGAGGGGCCTCCGCCCGAGTTTGTCCATTCGCTCGACGAGTTGACTCCCGCCCGCGATCTGTTGCGCCATCGCCGCAAATATTTCATCGGCACACTCGATCCTTGCGCCTCGATCGAGTTTTCGCGCGGCTGCCCGTGGGATTGCTCGTTTTGCAGCGCCTGGACGTTTTACGGCCGCAGTTATCGCCTAGTGAGCACCGAGCGGATCATCTACGATTTGCACTCGATTCGCGAGCCCGGCATCTTTATCGTCGATGACGTCGCTTTTATCCACGAGCGCCACGGCCTCGAAATCGGCGAGGCGATCGCCCGAGCCGGGATCAAAAAGCGCTATTACCTCGAAACCCGCGGCGATGTTTTGTTGCGCAACAAGGAGGCGTTTCGGCTGTGGGCGCGCCTTGGTCTCATAACGATGTTCCTCGGCCTCGAAGCGATCGACGAGGAGGGCCTGAAGAAATACCGCAAGCGCGTTGCCCTCGACCGCAATTTCGAGGCGGTCGAATTCGCCCGCTCGCTCGGGATCAACGTCGCGGTCAATTTGATCGCCGACCCCGATTGGGACCATGAGCGCTTCCGGATCGTGCGCGAATGGTGCCTGGAGATGCCGGATGTCATCAACATCAGCGTCAACACCCCCTATCCCGGCACCGAAAGCTGGGTGACCGAGAGCCGCCGGCTCGAGACCCGCGACTACCGGCTGTTCGACATCCAGCACGCGGTGTTGCCGACCCGGCTGCCGCTTGCCGAGTTCTATCAGGAATTGGTGACGACCCAGCGCGCTATTCTAAAGAAGCACCTCGACTGGCATCAGCTGGTCGATGCCGGCAGCATCGTCGCCCGCCTCCTGCTGCGCGGCCAGACCAATTTCGTCAAGAGCCTGTTTCAGTTGAATAAGGTGTATCGCCCGGAATTGCTGCTGGCCGACCATCAGGCGCCGGTCGCCTATCAGATCCCGCTGCCGCCATCCGCGCCGCAGCAGCGGGTCAACCCCGCTTCGCTCTACGTCCTCGCCCCGCGCGGCCGTAAGGGCCGGGCGATCGACGCCGCCACTGAAGAATTCGTCGACGCGACCCGCATGGGGAGCACCGC
>DASXMC010000023.1:0-2687 GCA_036495885.1 Allostellaceae bacterium
CTCTTCCGGTTCGAGATTGTTCGCGATCGGGCCTCGCCCGACCACGCGCGGAGCATCCGGCTCCCGGTCCAGGATTATGTAGCCGAGCCCAGGGGCGCCCATCTCGGACTTGGCCCACGCGTCCATCCGATCCTGGAAGGACGAGCGCGGTCGGGCGGCCGAACCCGGCGCCGGGATGGCTCTGACGACGCCGCCGCTTTCGACGATCCTGCGGAAGGCGCGGAATTTCGAGCCGGCGAACACGTCCGAGACATCGGCGATGACGAGAGGATTGCGCAGGTCCGGCTTGTCGGTGCCGTATTTCAGCGCGGCTTCGGCATAGGGGATGCGCGGGAAAGGCGAGGGGGTGACGGGTCGACTGCCGCCGAACTCCTTGAAGACGCCGTACAGCACCGGCTCGATCGCCGCGAACACGTCCTCCTGCGTGACAAAGCTCATCTCGAAATCGAGCTGACAGAATTGAGCCGGCGCCCGGTCGGCGCGCGCCGCCTCGTCGCGGAAGCACAGAGCGATCTGGAAATAGCGGTCGAAGCCCGCGACCATCAGCAATTGCTTGAACTGCTGCGGCGCCTGCGGCAGCACGTAGAACTCGCCGGGATACAGCCGGCTCGGCACGTAGTAGGGCCGCGCCCCTTCGGGCGAATCGGCGGTCAGGATCGGCGTCTGAAACTCGGTGAAGCCCTGCGCGATCATGCGGCGGCGGATTGATTCGATGACCCGGGAGCGCAGCATGATGTTGGCGTGCATGCGCTCCCGCCGCAGGTCGAGAAAGCGGTAGGTCAGCCGCAGGTCCTCGGGAGTTTCGGCCTCGCTGTTGACCGGGAAGGGCAGGGGCTCCGCCTCCGATTGCACCTCGATCGCGGCGATCGACAGCTCGACCTCACCGGTCGGCAGGTTGGGGTTGACCGTGTCGGCGCTGCGCGCCATGACCTGCCCAGCGACCGTCACGACGCTTTCGAGCCGCAACGCCTCGGCCGCCGGGAACAGTGGCGAGGATACGTCGATGACGCACTGCGCGATCCCGTAATGGTCGCGCAAGTCGACAAACAGCAGTTGGCCGTGGTCGCGCTTGCGGTGGACCCAGCCCGACAACCGCGCCGGGGATCCGGCATCGGCGAGACGCAACTCGCCGCAGGTATGGCTCCGATAAACGTGCATCAGCGAGGTATAATTCAGGATATCAAACGCGGCTACACGGCACGGAAAGGCCGGCGGTGTCAAGGCAACCGCCGTCGGGGCGACGTACCGTTTGCCAGCGTCTGCTGCGTCGCGTTGCCTCCGAGCTCGTGATTCGGGCCACCAGAAACGGAAGCAGCGGATTTTTTGCCGCTCGCGCGGCTACGATCGCGAGCGGCACAGCGCAGTTATGATGGCGTCACTCACACGAGACCGGCGCAACCTGCGGTCAATCGGCTGGGACCTGTCGCCACGTCAGGCGATGGACGCCGCTTTGGCGGGCGAGATTATCGGCAAATTCGGAGGTTGAGCGAGTGTGGCGGTATTCATGCCAACGCAGTTCGTAGCGCACCTCACAAATCTCGCCCCGTTCGGAATAGGCTCGCGATTGTGCGGCCACTTGAAAGCTGCTGCGAACCAGTGCCGCGTCGATCTGTTCCTTGGTCGGGCTGGCGGTGTCGAAGGTCACGATCAGGCTCGCCCGACGCGGAGTACCTATTCGGGACTCCACCCATTTGAGCCACCACAGAACTACAATTGCGATTGCCAAGGCGGCCGTTCCCAACGCTAATTGACCGCCTCCAAAACAGAGCCCCATCACGGTGACGTACCAGATCGTCGCCGCCGTCGTGACACCCTCGACGAGATCGCCCCGGCGGACGATGGCCCCCGCACCGATAAAGCCGATCCCGGACAGGATCCCGAGCGGCAGTCGCATCAAATCCATCGTGATGAACGACGTCGCGGGCTTGCCTGCGGTTGGCAGCAAAACATTGACCTCGATCATCGCGATCGAGGCTGCAAGACAGACGAGGATCGTAGTGCGCAAACCGGCGGAGCTTCCGCGCTCGCGCCGGTTTATGCCGATCAGCGCGCCGGCAAACAGGCTCAATGCCAAGCGAATCCCAATCTCGCCCCATCCGAGATTTAACGTCATCGCATCGGCGGCCTCCAATCCTGCGAGGTTGGTGCGCGACCTGGTGAAACGGCCGACCGGCCGATCGTCACATTTCCTTCATAACCTGGGCATAGGAGATAACGGCAAACAAAGCCGTCCCTCCGATGATATTGCCGAGCAGGACTGGCACGGTGAAATCGGCGAGCATCTGGCCGAGGCCAAACTGGCCGTTCAACACCAGCAGAAACGCTTCGACGCTGCCGGCGACGATATGCGTGAAGCCGGCAATGACGATCAGATAGGTGTTCATCGTGATCACAAAGAACTGGGCACCCTCAGCGCTCGGGATCAACCAGACCATCGCGGCGATCAAAAATCCCGCGCCGATGCCTCGGCTCAGCATCTCGGCCCAGCCGAGTTCCATCGTCGTGCGGCTGAGTTCGAGCATTACGCCGCGCAACTCGGGCGACACGACCGGGTGATGGTGCAGAACAGCGCGGCGCAAAAGGTCCCGGTCATGTTGGCGAGAAAGACGACGCTCCACATCCGCGCCAACCGCCGCAGGTTCGCCGCGGTAAATTGGGCCACGACCGGAAGCACGACGGTTACCGTG
>DASXMC010000024.1:0-5867 GCA_036495885.1 Allostellaceae bacterium
CGCAACCATTGAACCGGGCGGTAGGCTATGATCAGGCGACGCGGAGCACGCGCAACTCTCGTCGCTTCACCAATCTGCCGCCGGTCTTCTCCCCAACGGCCCGTGTGTCGATCGAGTGCTAATTAAACGTTACAAAGTCGCTTGGTTTCGGCTGCATTCTATTTGCCGCCTCGCGCCCGTCAGCAGGCTCAACGGCAAAGCCGACGTGTCCCATGGGTTTCCCGTAGTCGAGCCACATGCGCTGAAACTCGTCGATCGTCATCGTCCGGTTGCCCCAGGCGGGGTCAGCAAGCAGCACGCGGTCCCCCATGATCCCCCGAAAGATGACATAGTGATTGTATCCTAGGGCGTTGATCGGCACCATGACCGGCGCCCGCTCAATGAGGTCGTTAAACTCGAGCTGACCCAGACCCTCACCCTTGTAGAGATTCCCGCCGCCATAGGCGTTAACGAAGCGCTTGAGGTCGAGCAGAGAAAATCCCTCGCGGAGTTGGATGAGCTGGGGATGCTGGACGTACTCGGTGCGCCTTATCAGGGCGTCGGCAATTTCCTTCTCCGTAACGTGTGCGCCAAACTGGTCGTCTAGCAAGGTGCCGAGTGCGGCCGCCCCGCAACTCAGGTCCCATTTCTGGATCAGGACATGGTGTTGGCGGATCTCCAATAGCGACCGTACCGGTCTGCTCTCCGCGGCGGAATTTACTCCGCCGGGTCCATCGCTCCCGTTGGCGAAAGCCGCCGAGCTTTGAGGAAACTGGGGGTTGCCAGCACCCCCGGTGACCTTGTCGAGCTGACCGTCCGTCAGCGTTACGGGACCTCTTGCACTAGCCGTGCCGATCGACGCCAGCAGCGCAGCAGCGGCGATAAAACAAAAAACCTTACTACTCATCGCACTCTTCATAAAAGCGTGGAGACCCTTTGAAAGGATCGCAGTAGAATCAACTCTTCTACATATATTATCGTCATTTCTTAAGGCAACTACGCAAGAGTCGTAGCTATTACGACCTCACTTCAGTGGAAAATACTTAGAAGGAACTAATTCTTCATGAGGATTTTCCAATTCTACTGTGCGGCGAGTGCGGTGACCGGGCTTGATAGGGCAATCATCGCTCTGGTTGCCGGCGGTACCCGTCGCCAGTAGAGCTTGTTGCCGCCGACAATCAGGCTCGCTGACTCCATTGGGGTGGATGGGCCCCCTACGGCATTTAATGTGCCAGGCTCTGATGTTGGACTTGCTCCAGCCTTCCCCTGCCGCACTTGAAGTGTAACAGGAGGAGGTGGAGGCATGAAAGGGCCGCCGCAGCCACTGTATTCTCGTCTAAGGGTCGGGTTTAAGCACCATCCCGTATGCGGTGCCCGGAGAAGAGCCATCAGCGTCTTTGCCCAATGTCCTTTGGGTTCTCGATCGGCATAGGCGGCGATAGCGGATAGGAGATAGCAATGAAAAATTCCCAAGGAGCTTTTGTCAGGATAACGGGGATGGCTGAGGCACTCTCGGATTGTGGTTTGCCGTTGAGGCCGTGCTGCCATTCGCGCCCGGTACAGTGATCTCTGCGCAATAATGAGCCGGTTTCTGCGCAGCTGGCGTGTTATCCCGCGCTCCCAATCGGGTCTTCGGCAGTGCCGGCGGCTTCCTGATTATGCCGGGACGGCCTCGTGCTCGTTGCCGAGACCAGGTTCGAGGGGTTTCCCCGCCCCGATCAATGTGGGCCGGCGATTTCTCAGCGCCATGCTGGGACACCCATTGGAAAGCCGGTTATCCATAGAGTCGCCCCGACCGTCAGGTTGCTGGTAAGCGACGGGCGCAGCTCACGGGTGAGGCATCCGAACCTTCAGCGAGTGATGTTGCGTTCCAAGTCGCTCAGCTGCAATCACCAGCGGGGTAGATAGAAGTGCTCCACTGAGTGACAGAGGAACTAATATCAAGCCAAAAGATTAAGCCTTTTGTGACTAATCAGTTCGATGAAAATTCGTAATTACGACTCATGTGCAGATGTCGTCAATATTCGAGATAACATATATAAGGCTTCTACGAGCGTTGGTATTCTTATCGGAAGCGATATTGGCGCGGCAAACGCTTAGGTGAGGGCGTGGTGTGACCGACATCCAACTTCATAGCCGGAACAATGAAAAAGGGCCTTCGCAGTCTGACCGATCGGCCTGTTTGGCGTTTCGAACCGAAATCCAACTTTATAGCCCGAGCAGTGAAGAAGCTGCTTCGCAGTCCGACCGATCGGCCTGTTTGGCGTTCGGATCGACGAAGGCACGAGCCATGTTGGTCGTGGCCGCGCTATTATCGCTTGGGCTCTGGGGGGTGATATGGCTCGCGATCAGCTCATTGGCTTTAGCCTGGTCATTGTAGTCCGGCAAAATTTCGGGATCGGCTGCAGCCCTGTCGGCTCGGGCGCCGCGCAATCCGTGGTGGTCGATCTGCTTCTCGAACTCGCCCCGGGCGGCACGGATCTCGGCGACCGGCATTACCAGATCGGGATTGTACCCGTAGATAATGCCTCGTCAGTTCGTTACGCTCACAAAATGCCAGCGCAAGCATTTCCCGATGGGCCACCAAAGGGAGTACTCTCATTCTATAATATTTAAACGATGGCAATCATTGTTATTACGTCTCTGTGCAACTGACACCTTAAGAACACCGACGGTATAAAAGTTGACGCTTAGAAACCTTACTCGGCATTGACATACTCGATAGAGGGTCGCGTGTTTAATTAGATCTGTGGTCTACTGATCGCGACCGCACCGTTATCGTCGATGAAACGGCGGCCGCCGAAGCGCCCGTTACCTTGACGGACGCCCGACTCGATAAAGTCACTGCGGGCACCGGCGTCAGCCAGGCGAGCCGGATATCGCAATCGTCTGATACGATCGCCAATCCCTTTTCCGAAGAGCCCAAAAACCCTCGCTAGCCGATGAGACAACCGTCCATGGTGATCGGATGCGAGTTAAGCCTCTTTAACCGTGGTTAAATCACCCAGCCTCGTCCCGCCGAGCGCCTGCCCCTCAGAGGCAAACTATCGATCAGTGCCTTTGCGGTTTTGAGATCGGCAGTTTCGAAACCCTCGGTGAACCGGTTGTAGATCGGCGCGAGAAGCGCAATCGCCTCTGTAGAGCGATTTTGGTCGCGCCACAGACGAGCAAGGCTCGTGGCGGCGCGCAGTTCCCAGGATAGAACCTTCTGTGCGCGCGCGATATCCAACGACTGCAGAAAGGCGACCTCTGCTGCTTGGTTGGCACCGAACGCACTCCCGCTAAGCAGTGTCCTGCCGCGTGCGCGGTGCAGCTCGGCCAGGGCCCAACTCTCTCCGGTCCGCCCGCACCGTTCTAGCGCCTGGTCGATCATGAGGCGCGCATCGGCCACGCGGCCCGCGCGTGTCAAGCCCAATGCCAGCGCAACCACGAACGGTGTGTGATACTGCACGAAGCCGGCGCGACATAGCTCGTCAACCGCCGGGCCGAGCAGCGACACCCCAGTATCGAGGTCGCCGCATCGGATGAGCCGTTCGCCATCGAAGCAGTCGGCATAGGCGCGCCAGACGTCCAGCGTATTCTTTTTCGTGTGGCTGCGAAGCATTGCCGTGTATCGCTCCGCCATCACGAAATCCCCGACCAGCAGAGCTATCGGGCATGTGCCCTGCGCAAGTGCATTGCATAATGAAAGGGTGTGGTTGATAGAGACGGCGCGCTCAATGTTGCCCTTGGCTTCGCGCAGCGCCTGATCCGCGAGGCCCTGAAGCCAGAGTACCCGAGCGAGCGTGATACGCGCTGTCACGCGTTGATCGAACTGGAAACGAACGACGTGCGACCGGCTGACAGGCGTCGTGTAGCGGCCGAGCATGCGCTCAATGCACTCACGCGCGCCGGCTTGGTTTCCCAAGAAATGCAGCGACGCTCCCGTCATACGGTCGCCGACCAGCTGGTCGGCGGTATTGCCCGCGCGTGCGGAAAGGCTGCGGTATTGGCTCGCGAGCGTCAGCGCCTCCCCGAATTCGGCGTGATTGGTGCGATCGGCCCAGAGCGCCCAAAGGGCGCGCAGCTGATAGTCGGTATCCTCGAGTTCCTCCGCAAGCCGTAGCGCCGTCCGCCAGGCCGCGGTGCTGCTCTCCAGCCTGGCGGTTGCATACATCTGCAGCCAGCCGAGTGCTGCGTAAAGCTGCATCCTGCGGCGTTCGTCCGGCCCCGGCGCCATGTCGAGGGCAGCGAGCGCCCGTTCTACCCATCCGAGGCACTCGTCCACCAATGACAATTGAAACCAGAGGGGCACCGCCGCAACGGTGAGTGCCACGCCGATTGTCAAATCGCCATTCGGCGAAAACGCCCAGTCGAGCGCCGCGCGTAGGTCATCGATTTGACGTCCGTAATCGGCTAGCCATTCGGCCGTGGGTCGCGTGTCCCACTCGGTTTCGGCCCTCTCAAAGAGACCGCGGTGATATTCGGCGTGGCGGCGCGCGACCGCGCCGAGCTCGCCGCTCTCGGCGAGCTTTTCGAACGCGTAGGCCCGCGTGGTGTCCAGCAGCCGATACCGGCCCGTTGCCCCACCGAGATCCGCCGCGACCAGCGACTTCGCGACCAGGCTCGCGGCGCAGTCGACGATATCCGACCCGGCAATCTCGCCAATTGCCGCTACCGTACTCGCCGCCTCCAGGGTGAAGATGCCGGCGAAGACCGCCAGGCGGCGAAGGATCATGCGTTCGGGCTCGGGCAGCAGCTCGTAGCTCCAGTCGAGTGTCGCCCGCAACGTTTGGTGCCGCGGCAATGCCGTGCGCCGTCCGCCGGTCAGCAGCCGGAAGCGATCGTCGAGGCGGGCGGCGAGCTCGTCGATGCCGAGCGCGGCGGCGCGCGCCGCCGCTAGCTCGATCGCCAGCGCGATGCCGTCGAGCCGACGGCAAATCGCCGCGATCACCGCGGTAACCCGCCGATCCTCGGAGACATGCGCCCCGCTCGCGCGCGCCCGGACGACGAACAGCCGCACGGCCCCGCATCCCAACGGATCCTCTGCGTCCCTACTGCCCTCCGTCGGCACGGCGAGCGCCGGTACCCGGTAAAGGCACTCACCCTCCGCTCGCAGCGGCTCGCGGCTCGTCGCCAGCACGCGAGCTGCCGCGTTGGCGCCAAGCAACGCCACGGCCATGCTCGCCGCAGCGCCGACGAGATGCTCGCAATTGTCGAGCAACAGCAGGAGTTGCTTTGAGGCGAGCGCATTAGCAACGCGTTCGGGCGATACAAATTCATCGGCGAGGTCGAGACCGAGCGCCGTGGCGACCGTGGCCGGCACGAGGTCGGGATCCGTTAGCGGCGCGAGCTCGATCACCCATACCCCGTCGGCGAATTTCGGCAGCAGATGCCGTGCGACCGCGAGGCCGAGGCTCGTCTTGCCGATCCCGCCGGCGCCCGTCAGCGTGACCAGGCGGCGGGCGGCAGTGAGGCCCAGGATCTCTTCACGCTCGGCGTCGCGGCCGATCAGCTCGGAAACCGACGCCGGCAGGTTCGTCGGCGGCAGCGCCGATCGAGGCTCCGTCGTAGCAGCGTCCGAGGCGGCGTGCTCGTCCGCCAGAACGCGGATCTCGCCGGTAAATTGATAGCCGCGTCCGGGGACCGTGCGGATCAGCTCGCGCTCCGCCCCGAGAACGGTGCGCAACGCCGAAATCTGGGCGTGCAGATTTTTCTCCTCGACGACCCGATTGGGCCACACGCGCGCCATCAGCGCGCCCTTGCCGCGGATAGTTCCGCGCGCCTCGATTAGCGCCATCAGCACGTCAAAGGCGCGTCCGCCGAGGTGGATCGGCTGACCGTCGGCGAGCAGCTCGCGGCGACGCAGCACGATCCGGAAATGGCCGAACTCGATGATCGACGGCGTT
>DASXMC010000025.1:0-4535 GCA_036495885.1 Allostellaceae bacterium
TCCACCGGCCGGCGGTGATGTGCAGGTAGGTGTCGGGGTCGTGGACCAGCGCATCGGGGTGCGCCAACCCCCGCGCCAACGCCGCGATCGCCACGATCAGCGGCCAGGACGGCAACAGCCACTGCCACGACAGCTGCCCCACTGCCGGCGCAAGACCCTTCGTGGAGAGATCGATCGACGCTATTGTCCTGGCCCTCCGCGCGGCGCCGGCGCTCAGCGCCTGCTCGCGGGGAGCCAGTCTCGCCAACTGCGGTTAGCGAGACCTTAATGCTGGGGCGATCCTGCGGCCTATTTCGCCGCGACCGGCTGATCCTCGGCATACATTTCCGGCAATACCGTCTCGCGCCAGGTCTCCTGCCGCGGGAAGATTTTTTCGATCGCCCGCGCTTGATAATAGCTGGCGTCCGCGCCGGGCGGGTTGCCGCCGGCCTGCACCGCCTTGACCGAGTTCAAGAGCAGGCGCCGGGTCGCGATGATGGCTCGGTCGGCTGGTCCCAAATGCTCCTTGGAGCGGTCGACGACCGGCCCCATCCCCTCCTGTAATGCACGGTCCTGGGTGTTGACGCCGTCCACGCCGGTGAAGGTCTCGTATTTCTGTACCTTACGGTCGATCATCCAGTTGTTGCGCTTGTTGCGGAACGAACGGAACTCGCCCGATTGCTCGACATAATCGGGGCCGTTGCCGTTGCCGCGCTCCATGCGGTCTTCGTCGTTGATCCCCTCTTTGCCAAAGCTGTACACCCAGTTCCACACCATTGAGTTCTCGTCGTCGATCGGAACCCAGATGTGGCCGGCGATATTGGTGCGGTCGCCGCCGCCGAGAGCGCGGCCCAATTGCTGCGGCCGGATCTGGGTGAACGGCATCACGAAATGGTAGGAGCGGACATAGGTCTTGTCGTCGTCGAGCGGCCTGATCCCGACATAGCGATAGCCGTAATCGGTGATGTCGACTTCGAGCAACGGCGCCTTGCCGCGCACAAACGGCCCCTGCACCGGAATCCCGGGGCGGTTGGTGTTGGCGGTGATCGTGCGGTGCAGGATCGGCGCATGCGAGGTGTCGATGCCGCCTTCGAGCGCCTGCAGCCAGTTGCACTCTTCCCAAACCTTGGAGACGTGACGGTGGGTTTCCGGCACCTGGGTCCACTCAAAGGCGGGGGGTGCCGGCATCTTGTCCTTGGGTCCCATATAGGCCCAGATCACACCGCCCATCTCGACCGTCGGATAGGCGGTCAGACGAACCTTGTGGCAGAACGGCTCGGGCTCGTTCATCTGCTCGACACATTTGCCGTCGACGTCGAATTTCCAGCCGTGATAGACGCAGCGCAGCCCCCTCTCCTCGTTGCGCCCAAACCACAGTGAGGCGCGGCGATGCGGGCAGAACTCTTCGACGAGACCGACGCGGCCCTCAGTGTCGCGAAACCCGAGCAGCTTTTCGCCGAGCAATTGCACCCGCACCGGCTCGCCGTCCGGCTCGGCCAATTCGCGGCTCAACAGCGCCGGGATCCAGTAGCGCCGCAGCACATTGCCCATCGGTGCTCCCGGCCCGACGCGGGTGATCAATTCATTGTCTTCCGGTGACAACATCCTCTCAACTCCTCCTCGTTGGATCGAACCTCGGCCGCGCCACGGCAACACCAAAATCGATAATGATAATCGGCCGATACGGCGCCGAGGGCAATAGGGCAAGGGTGGCGACGCCGGCGATTTGCCGGGCGCTCGCCCGAGAGAAATGTCGATCGGTTGAAAACGCTGCCGCAAGCTGCGGACGATGCGCCAAAAACCGCTGATTTCGGCCCCTTTCTTGGGCCGCAACATGGGCCAACATGACAAATAATGCTATGCTACCTGTGCCTCACGGTATGGAGACGGGCGTTGAGGAGCTCGAGGTGGTAGACAGCCCGGCGGTCGAACGTAAGCTCGCCGCCATCCTTGCCGCCGACGTCGCCGAATACAGCCGGCTGATGGGCATCGACGAAATCGGCACGCTGCGCCGGCTGCAGGCCTATCGCACGATCCTCGACGAGCTGATCAGGATCCATCATGGCCGCATCTTCAACACCGCCGGCGACAGCGTCGTCGCCGATTTTCCGAGCGCTGTCGATGCCGTCGAATGTGCGGTCGCGGTGCAGCAGGCGATCGCCCACGAGAATGCCGGCCGTCTGCCCGAAGAGCAGATGTGGTTCCGCATCGGCGTCCATGTCGGCGACGTGATTGTCGAGGGTTCAAATCTTTATGGCGACAGCGTCAACATCGCCGCCCGGCTCGAGGCATTGGCCGAACCCGGTGGGGTGTGTTTATCGGGCGCGGTGCGCGATCAGATTGGCAGCCGCCTCCCGGTGGCGTTTACGACGTTGGGCGAACAACATGTAAAAAACATCGCCGAACCCGTACGCGCCTTCAAGCTGGAGGGGAGTCGCGGTAGGCAAACTGCCGCCTCTGGAGTTCTTAGGCGGCGGAACCGCCGCTTGTTATTTGGTGTCGTCGCCGGCTTGGTGGTGGCTGTGATCGCAGCGGGTGCCGCGTGGTGGCTACGGCCGGGTCAGCTCGCCTATTGGGACCAGCAAGCCTATTCGGCGCCGCGGCTGTCGATGGTCGTCCTGCCGTTCGCCAATCTCAGCAACGATCCGCAGCAGGAGTATTTCGCCGACGCCATTACTGAGGACTTGATCACCGACCTGTCGCGGATCGAAGGCAGCGCCGTGATCGCGCGCAACACCGCTTTTACCTACAAGGGCAAGGAGGTCGACGCGCGTCGGATCGGCCATGAGCTCGACGTGCGCTATGTCGTCGAAGGCAGCGTCCAGCGCTCGGGCAAAGAAGTACGGATCAATGCCCAGCTGGTCGATGCGGCGAGCGGCACACAGCTCTGGGCGGAACGGTTCGACCGCGATTTCGGAGATCTGTTCGAACTCGAAAACAATATTACCGCACGCGTCGCGCGTGCGCTTCAGTCGCAATTAGCGATCGCGGAGTCTCGCCGCCCGACTGACCATCCCGACGCGCTCGACTTCATCCTGCGCGGGCGCGCCGTGCTGACGAGGGCGATTTCAAAAGAAAGAACCAGACAGGCGGCGGCCTTATTCGAGAAGGCATTGGCGCTCGACCCGCAATCGGCAGATGCGGCGGCCTGGTTGGCGGCTTCGCTCGTGTTCGGTGTCACCGACGAACTCAGCGATTCTCCGGGAGCGGATCTGCAACGCGCCGAAAAGCTGGTGGCACAGGCCTTGGCGGAGTCCCCGAACAACGCGCTCGCGCATTACGTAAAGGGGCAGGTGCTTTTCGCGCAATCGCGTTGCGCGGAGGCTATTCCCGAATACGAGACAGCAATCGCGCTCGATCGCAGTCGCGCCCCGGCTTATGCGCGCCTCGGCTGGTGCAAGTTTTTGATTGGGGAGATCGATCAGGCGATCCCGTATTTCGAGCAAGCCATTCACCTGGGTCCGCACGAGCCCAACATCGCCCCGTGGTACGGGCGAATGGGGGTCATTTATCTGCTCCATTCCCATACTGACGAAGCGATCGCCTCGTTGGAAAAGGCGAACAGCGAGAATTCTCAGCTGGCGTTTATCCACGCCTATCTTGCGGCCGGTTACGCCCTGCAAGGGGACATCGAGCGTGCTCGAGCGGAACTCGGCGAGGCCCAGGGATTGAGCAAGACCTATTCAAGCCTCGCGAGCGTGAAAAAATCGGCTTGGTTCGACAACCCCAAAATCCGCGCCTTGGCCGAGGCCAATTATTTTCCCGCGTTGCGTCGCGCCGGATTGCCGGAGGGCGGCTCTTCTTAGAGACCGACGGGAGCAGAACCCGCGAGCCGCCGCAGACCAGAAGAACCACTGCAATCCGCTTGCCAGTTTCGCACCGGCTTGACCTTTGCCGGCGCTGTCGGGAGGATGAGGCGGTCGGCGACGGAAAAGAAGGTCGATAGTGGCACCTACCGGCGGGCATTACGATGCGCCGCATCTCGCTCGGACCGTGGCCAATTTCACAGCACTGACGCCGCTGTCTTTTCTGGCGCGGGCCGCCGCCGTCTACCCCGACAAGCTCGCGGTACTCGATGGCGATGCCTCTTTTGCCTATAGCGCGTTTTACGCTCGCTGCCGGCGGCTTGCCGATGCCCTGCGCCGGCGCGGCATCGGGCCCGGGGACACCGTGGCGGTGCTGGCCCCAAACAATTCGGCATTACTCGAAGCTCATTACGGCGTGCCGATGGCGGGGGCTGTGCTGAATGCGCTGAATACCCGTCTCGATGCCCGCTCGATCGCCTTTATTCTGGTTCACGGTCAGGCGAAACTACTAATCGCCGACCGCGAGTTCGCAGCCGTCGTCAACCCGGCGCTGGCCGAGCTCGGCCGCCCGCTTCCCCTCGTCGAAATCGACGACGGCAAAGGCGCAGAACGGCTCGGGGGGATCGAATACGAAGCTTTTCTTGGCGAGGGCGATCCGGCATTCGATTGGCAGGGCCCTGCCGACGAATGGGCCCCGATCGCGCTCAATTATACTTCCGGGACGACCGGCAACCCTAAGGGCGTGGTCTA
>DASXMC010000026.1:0-2507 GCA_036495885.1 Allostellaceae bacterium
AGGTGCCGCGCCCAGTGCCGGTAACCCTCGACATGGCCGTACATGATCGTGACGGTGCTTCTGAGCCCGACGCCGTGCGCCGCCTCCATGACTTCAAGCCACTGCGCAGTCTTGATCTTGTCCGGACAGATGACGGCACGGATTTCGTCGTCGAGGATCTCGGCCGCGGTGCCGGGCAGCGAGCTCAACCCGGCTTCTTTCAGCTCGCGCAGAAAATCGGGAATGCTGCGACCGAGGGTCTTCGCCCCTTGCCAGATTTCGAGCGGCGAAAACGCGTGGACGTGGATCCCGGGGACCGCCTCCTTGATGGCGCGGCAGACCCCGAGATAGGTGGCGCCGGTGTATTCGGGGTGGATGCCGCCCTGCAGGCAGACTTCGGTGGCGCCGCGCTCCCACGCCTCCTCGACCCGGCGGCGGATCTCGCCGAGATCGAGGTCATAAGGCCGGCCGCGCAGATTTTCGCTGAGCTTGCCCTTGGAGAAGGCGCAGAACTGGCAGCGGAAATAACAGACATTCGTATAGTTGATGTTGCGGGTCACGACGTAGCTGACGGTATCGCCGTTGACCCGCCGGCGCAGCTGGTCGGCGGCATCGCAAACCTGCGCAAAGCCATCGCCCCGCGCCTGAAAGAGCTGGACAATGTCGGGTTCGGTCAAGGCCTCGCCGGCCGAGGCGCGATCGAGAATGTCCGAAAGCTGCTCCTCACGCTCGCGCTGCGCGGGCCCGTCCCTCTCCCCGCTAAAGCGGGGCGAGGGGCTTGCCGCTGTCCTCTCCCTCGCCCCGTGTGCGGAGAGACGGATGGGGTGAGGGGCGAGCGGGGCAGGCGGCTCGCTGCCGGAGCCGGCGATCCAGCAATCGGGGCGGGCAAAGCCCTCGGCGTCCATTGCCCGCAGCACCGGGGTGCGCAATGCCGGATCGAGCCAGCGCTCGGGCTCGAGGGCATAGGCGGGATAGATCGCGAGCCGCGGCACCAGCTCTTTGCCGACAGCCTTCGTCTCGCGCTGCAGACGGTCGAGTGCCGGCCACGGCGCTTCCGGGTTGACGTGGTCGCGAGTGACGGGGGACACGCCGCCCCAATCGTTGATCCCGGCCTCGACCATTTCGGCGAGCCCTGCGGGATTGAGATTGGGCGGCGCCTGCAGGCTCATCGCCGGCCCGAAGATCAGCCGCGCGACCGCGATCGTCCACAGATGGTCGTCGAGGCTGGGCTCGGGTGCGGTGGCCATCAAGGTGCCGGGTTTGGCCCGGAAATTCTGGATGATGATTTCCTGGATATGCCCGTGGCGGTCGTTGAGATCGCGCAACGCCAGCAGCGATTGGATGCGCTCGCGCCGGGTCTCGCCGATGCCGATCAGGATGCCGGAAGTGAACGGCACCGCTGCTTCGCCCGCGGCAGAGATCGTGTCGAGCCGCACCGCCGGGTCCTTGTCGAGCGAGCCGAAATGGGGGCCGCCGCGCTGCCCCAGCCGCTCGGCGGCGCTTTCGAGCATGATCCCTTGCGAGGCCGAAACCCGGCGCAGTGCGGCGAGATCGGCGCCGGTCATGATCCCCGGGTTCAGATGCGGCAACAGACCGGTTTCGCGCAACACCAGCCCCGCCATCTCGGCGAGGTAGGAGAGCGTGGTGTCGTGACCGAGCGCGGCCAGTGCGGCGCGCGCCGCGCCATAACGCAGCTCCGGTTTATCGCCCAAGGTGAACAGCGCCTCGTAGCAACCGGCCGCAGCGCCGGCGCGGGCGATCGCGAGCACCTCGTCGGCAGAAAGATAGACCGGCTCCCCCGGCCGCGGCGGATGGGCGAAGGTGCAGTAATGACACACGTCGCGGCAAAGCTGGGTCAACGGAATAAACACCTTTGGCGAATACGAGACGAGATCGCCGTGGCCGCGGTCGCGCAACGTCGCCGCGGTTTGCATCAGCCGCGGCAGATCGGCGGCGCCGCCGTCCGCGAGCGCCAGCGCCTCCGCGGCGGTGGGCCGCTCGCCCCCCAAAACACGCGCCAAAATCCCGTCGATGGTCATTGCGCAAAATCCTCCTGCCCTTCTTCGCCGCACCTGGGTTTGATGCCGGCGTCGACGAGATCGGGGCCACGGCTGTTGCCGGTAAGCGTGGAAGGCCCGGTCGACCCGGCCAGCTCCGGCGATGCTGACAAAAAAGCCTCCAGCGGGCCGCCCTCGTCAAGCAACGCCCGCGTCCGGGTTTGCGACGGGATCCGCAGAAACATGGCGATGTCCTGCGGATTGTCGATGTCGAGCGCGATGCCGGGCAGGCGCAGCACCGTCGGGCGGATGCCCCGTGCGGTTGCCGCGCGCAGATGCGGGTGGAAGCTGTCCACCCCGAAACGCAGCGGCACCACCTCGGGCGGCGACAGCAGAATCGCGTTTGAGCCGCCCTCGTCGTGCGACGGAACAATCGTGAACGACGGCGCCGAGCGGTGCGCTTCGATGATCCGGCCGATTTCGTCGGCGGTAACGAGCGGGACGTCGCCGGGCAGGGTCAGCATGCCGGCC
>DASXMC010000027.1:0-6141 GCA_036495885.1 Allostellaceae bacterium
ATCGAGGAGGAGCTGGCGTGCCGCCTCGACGCGCAGTCGTTCGACGCTGCGGCCGGGCGTTATGCCCGTCTGCTCGCGATAGCGGCGACCGAAGCTCCGCTCGCTCATGCCGGCCTGTGCGGCTAGTCGGCGCAGCGACAAGTCATCGGCCAGATTGTCTTCGATCCAGGCGTGCAAATCGGCGAAGCGGTCGTTCAACACCTGTAGGGTCAGCGCGGCGCTGAACTGCGCCTGCCCTCCCGGCCGCTTCAGGAAGACGACCAGATGCCGGGCGACGGCAAGCGCGATCGTGCGGCCGAGATCCTCCTCCACCAGCGCCATAGCCAGATCGATCCCGGCGGTGACGCCCGCGGAGGTCCAAACGTTGCCGTCGTTGATGAAAATCGGATCTGGATCGATGCGAGCGAGCGGATAACGGGATGCCAGCCGGTCGCAATATTCCCAATGCGTCACGGCGCGGCGACCGTCGAGGAAGCCAGCAGCGCCCAGCATAAACGCGCCCGTGCAGACGGAGGCGACGCGCCGCGCCTTCGCCCCGCGACTGGCAACCCAGCCGACCAGCCCGCCATCGTCGGCTGCGCGCATCACGCCCTGACCGCCCGCCACGACGAGCGTGTCGATCCCGTTGCTGAGGGGCGGCAGGGGCGTCGCGGCGAAGGAGAGTCCGGCGGTCGCTGCAATCTCGGGCATGGATGCGACGACCCTGGGCGCGTAGGGCGCTGGAAAGCCGCGCTCAGCGCATCGCTCGTTCGCCGAGCTGAACACCTGCAACGGCCCGGCAATGTCGAGCAGCTGCACCTCGGGGAAGGCGAGCACCTCGACGACACGTGTGGCCGTTGGCGAGATCGGAGGGGTCTTTGGCGACATCGCCAATCAATACCCGCTTATCTCAGCCCTGTCGAGCCTCTCGGCACGAGTTCACAGAGGAATACGATGACCACGCAAACATTCGAGAAGGCGCCTGCTCCGGAGTGGCTGCTCGCCATGTGGAAGGAGATTGACGACAAGACCTTTGGTGCCGGCTTCGATTGTTTCGCCGAGGACGCCGTCTGCAATCTGGGCGTCGCCGACTGGCACGGCCGCGAGGCGATTCGTGCCAACCTGAAGGCGTTCATCGATACCGGCATCACTGCCCTTCACGAGGTGAGGGAATATTGGGACGGTGGCCTGCTCAAGGTATTCCGCGGCACGGCGATAATGACCCCGGACGATGGCGGCCCGGTCGTCCGGCCGACCATGACCCACTTTTTCTACATGGACGAACGTAACCCGAGGAAGGTGAAGCACTGGTACGGGGCGGTCGGCCCGGTCTCGTTCGGCTGAGGCCGGGACGATGAGCCGTTCCGCCCGCACCATCGAAATTGGGTCGCTGCTGTTCGAAGGCCTGGACCAGATCGATCTCACAGGCCCATTTGAGGTGCTGTCACGGCTTCCGGGCGCCAGGCACCGCCTCTATAGCAGTACCGCCGGGGCTGTGCGGGACGTGATGGGCCTGCGCCTCATACCCGATGCGACGCTCGCCGAGGCGCCCCGCCTGGACGTGCTGCACGTGCCGGGCGGCGCGGGGCAGGAGGCGCTCATGGACGACGAGTCCGTGCTCGGCTGGCTCCGGACACAAGCCGCTGGCGCAAGCAACGTGCTCTCGGTCTGCACGGGTGCGTTGCTGCTCGGGGCTGCCGGCCTGCTGCGCGGCCGGCGCGCGACCACGCATTGGGCCTCGCTTCATCTCCTGCCGCTGTTCGGCGCCACGGCCTTGGACGAGCGGGTCGTCGTCGATGGCAAATGGATTTTCGCCGCCGGCGTCACCGCCGGAATCGACGGCGCGCTCACGATGGTCGCGGAGCTGTGCGGCGTCGAGGCGGCGCAGCGCATCCAGCTCGATATCGCATACGCCCCCGAGCCGCCATTCGACAGCGGCACGCCAGCGACCGCGCCGCCCGCGGTGCTTGCACGTGCGCGGGCTGACGGGGCGGCACTGAGGATGCGGCGGGAAGCGACGGCGAAGCGACTGGCCGCGATTCCGCATCGCGACTAGGCTGGCTCAGGACTCCGCCGATCATATCCGTTGAGAAGCGGGAAGCACCCTGCGAGATAGCGACCGCTGCACTCATGGCGTTGGACGACCTGCCAAGGGCACCGCCCGTCTTCGCGCTACAGAAGACGCGCCAGAGTCACACGTCCGCGATGATGGCGCCCGCGCCGGATGCACCCAAGATGGCGGCCCACAACGGAGTGCGCGTCGCGCTCTTGACGAAGGCCTTACCGTATGAGTGCAGAAGCAAGACTGTCCAGCAGTGTCGGAATCTCCGGCCTGTTCGATCAGGGTGACGCGCGCGTGAGCTACGTCGGCGCAAGGTCGGCGCGTGTTCTTGTGATCGATGACGACCCATCTATGAAGCACATGCTCTTGAACTATCTCGAACAGCACGACATGCGCGTCAGCTTAGCTTCACAAAGACAAGATGTCGTCCGGCAGTTCGCGGTGGGCAAGCCCAGTGTGGTCATCCTCGATCTTCGGCTTGGTCAGGAGGATGGCCTCGATCTATTACGTGAAATCCGCTCATGTTCCGACGTGCCCGTTATCATGACAGGCCACAGCGACGAGATCGACCGAGTGGTCGGGTTGGAACTCGGTGCCGATGACTATGTGACCAAACCATTTGGCGTGCGGGAGCTGCTTGCGCGCATCCGCGCTGTTCTCCGCCGACGGGAAACAAGTCACATTGCCTTGCAACGAGAGGCTGCTCAAGGCCGCTGCCGGTTCGGTGCCTGGCAACTTGACCGTCGCGCGCGACGTCTGACGAATTCCGCCGGCGAGTCGGTTGCGCTGACCAAGGGCGAATATACGCTTCTACTTGCGTTCCTCGATGCGCCACAACGACCGTTGAGTCGCGAGTATCTGTTGCAGGCCACGCGCGTTCACGAAGACGCGTTTGATCGCAGCATAGACGTGCAGATCTTTCGGCTTCGTCGTAAGCTTGAGGTTGATCCGAGTGCGCCCCGGATCATCCAGACCGAGCGTGGCGTCGGTTATGTGTTCGCCTTACCTGTTGAGCAGGTCTGAACGGCAATTGCATTACAGGCGTAACCTAATGTCGCGCTGTCATGGCGAGGCGGCTCCTACAGGAGACAGCCATGCGCCCGCGGGGGGCCCGCGTCATCTCCGGTCGTGGCCATGACGAGCCCGTTGTTACAGAGCACGATCGCTGTAATCGACTGGGTGGGAACCTTCGTCTTCGCCTTGAGCGGCGGATTACTGGCGGTGAAGAAGGGCTTCGACCTGTTTGGCGTCCTGTTCCTGTCATTCATGGTTGCGGTCGCGGGCGGCATAATGCGGGACGTTCTGATCGGCGCGGTGCCGCCGGTCGCCGTCACGCAAATTCACTATTTCCTGATGGCGATGGGCGGCGGCCTGATCACCTTCTACTGGTATCCCCGCGTGACGTCTCTGCAACACCAGATAACGCTGCTTGACGCCGTCGGCCTTGCGTTGTTCGCCGTGGTCGGTGCGCAAAAGGCACTGGAATACGGCATTAATCCCGTGATGACCGCGCTCATGGGCATGCTGACAGGCGTCGGCGGTGGTATCACGCGCGACATCCTCGCCGGCGATACACCCTTTGTGCTGCGCAGCGATCTTTACGCGCTCGCCGCACTCGCGGGCGGCGCGGTCGTGTCGGCGGGTTATACTCTAGGCGTACCGTCGTTCTACTCACTGCTGCTGGGCGCCTGCGTCTGCTTTTTTTTGCGTCTGATGGCAATTTACTGCGGTTGGCGGGCTCCACTGCCTCGCGGCACCAACAGTCTTGGGACGTAACGGCACGCGAGGGTTCCCATGAGCATTGGAACTGAGGGGATGCTCTCGGCACCTGCCAATGTCTTGAAATGGGCATGAGGGGGCGGCTCCCGCCGCGGGTGAGCGTCTGCTTGGGTCGAACCTCCCCGTTCCGGAGCGAGGGCGCGAAGGTGAGGAATCGGCGCTACCTTCTCGTTGGAAGACCACCCCTTCGAGGGTCACCTGCCGAAGCAACAGCGGCAGCTGCCCCTTGGCCCCGGGGAACCGCTCTTTGTGTCCCAAGTCGGACGTCGGCCGTTTGTTTGAACCGATGCTGACTAGCGGCGGTTCATAAGGCTGCGCGCTCGATCGGCGTAAGCACGCGCGGTACGGAGCGCGGGACCCTCGTGCGATCGTCGAAGAACGGGGTCGGCCGAGCGCGCCCGCGCACCCACCAGCCTAAGATCATCGACGCTCGGCGAACGAATACCCCGAACGAAGGTGGCGAGGGTGCCGTCGGCGGGAGTGGCCGGCCGCGGAACGTACGTAGTACGGCAGAGGGGCGGGCCGAGCACCCCATCCCGGGACCGGCCGCTGGCGTCGTGGTCGATGAACGAATGGATCAGCGCGACAACCGGGAAGCGCGGACCAGCGGCGGTGTTAGCGATCGGACTCCGGCAACTGTCAGTGTACCAGCGAAAGATTCCCCTGGTGGAGAGGCGCAGGCAGCAAACCGCGTCAGTGCCAGTGGTAAGCTTCACGCGTCGCGCCGGCATCTGGAAAATGTCTGTTCCCCCAGCTACATCGAGCACGTCAGGCCGATCGAGAAAGCGCGTAAACGCCTGGCAGTCCTTGCAGTAGCACACGAAGCGGAAGCCGCTGGACGGCGAAACCTCACTCGCCACGCCGCGCACGTGGCCACATCGGCAACGAAGCGGGAGATCCAACGGCAGGCGTGCCACCCCGGCGCGAGCGATCATAACCCGCACTTACGAGTTTTTCTGACCTTAGTTAGGGAGCAATTGTCGCAGATTGTGTCCCGTTCGATCATCTGTCCCTTGGGTCGCGGTGCGGACGAAAGGTTCTGTTGTCGGCGCCGAGCTGCCTAAAACGCCATCGGATAAACCGGCTGCGCCCTCGCTAATTGCAGAGGGCCGCAGCCGTCACCGGTCTACAGCTCGACCTGTTCTGAGATAGCGAGTGCATCATCAACTTCGATGCCTAGGTAACGGACCGTGCTTTCCAGCTTCGTGTGCCCGAGGAGTAGTTGCACCGCGCGGAGGTTGCCGGTCTTCTTGTAGATCTGCGCCGCCTTCGTCCGACGCATCGAATGCGTGCCGTAAACCGAACTATCCAGCCCGGCGCCCTCGACCCAGGCATGAACGATCCGGGCATATTGCCTTGTCGACAGGTGCGGCTGCGCCCGAAAGCGGCTCGGGAATAGGTAACGCCCTTTCCTGCTGTCGATCCCGGGAAGCCAATCCTGGATCGCGGCTCGGGTCTGCCCGGTGATTTCGAACTGCACCGGACGGCCTGTCTTCTTCTGAATGATGATGGCACGGTCACGAACCCGGCCGCCGGCGCAGACATCGTCAATCTGCAGCCGCACGAGATCGCATCCTCTGAGCTTGCTATCGATGGCGAGGTTGAACAAGGCGAGGTCGCGTGTTCGGTGTTCCAGTTGGAGCCGAACCCGGATCGCCCACACCTCCTTGGGTTTCAGCGGGCGCTTTTGACCGATAAGGCGCCCTTGTTCCACGGACCACGCCGTTGCACCGACGATAGCTTTACGTTGAGCATGATCGTTTCCTCGGATCCGGCCACGCCCTCCCGGCTCCGGTCAGGATTCGACCGGCAGCGAAAATCCTACAGCAACGGCCGATCTACGGCGGATAGCCGACCGTCGCGTGGTAGCACTCTGATGTTAGGGCATGCCCCAAAGCTGCCATGCGATGCAGCCGAGACGGGCAGCTCAAACCGACGATCTTAGTCGCTGCTCCGGAGCGGAATCTTCGATTTGCATCCCTGGCGTCGTTTGCCGTCAGCGTCCGGAGTGATAAATTATCGAGCCTAAACACACCCGAAATCGGGGGGACGGCGGCTCGAATACGGGGGTAAACGCCATGCCCGTTGAGATGACCGAGAAAGAGGGAGCGAGCAGGGGCGAATTCGGTTCGGTTGTCGCGGAGCCGTCACCAATCTGCGCGACCAAATCGATGACGACGACCCGACACCGAGGACGTTTCTAGGTCAAAGGACTCGGGGTTCGGGTGTTCCGATTTGAGTCGTCAACAAGGAGGTTGAACTATGAAGATCGTCGTCATCGGCGGCACCGGCCTGATCGGTTCGAAGACCGTCGCCATTCT
>DASXMC010000028.1:0-4212 GCA_036495885.1 Allostellaceae bacterium
CCGGCCTATGTCGAATGCAAGGTGCCGCCGCGGCACGGCAAGCTCAGCCGCGAGGTGCTGGCGGTCAACATGGTCATGGCCGGCTGCAAGGCGGAGTACGCGCCGGTCGTGCGCGCAGCGATGCTGGCTCTCGCCGCCAAGCCGTTCAACCTCAATGGGGTGCAGGCGACGACGCACATGGCCGCACCGCTCTTGATCGTCAACGGTCCGATCGCCCGCACCCTCGGCATCAACGGCGGCTGCAACGCGTTTGGCTCGGGCAACCGCGCCAATGCGACGATCGGCCGGGCATTGCGGCTCATCCTGTTGAATGTCGGCGGCGGGCGGCCGGGCGATCTCGACAAGAGCACCTTGGGCCATCCCGGCAAATACACCTTTTGCGTTGCCGAAAACGAAAGCGCCAGCCCGTGGGCGCCCTATCATGTTGAAAAGGGGTTCGACGCCGACGAGTCGACGGTCTTTGTGCTTGCCGCCGAGCCGCCGCACAGTGTGACCAACCATGTCGCCGACGACCCCGAAGGCATTCTCGACAGCATCGCTTCGGCGATGAGCACGATCGCCAACAACAACGCGGTCTCGAGCGGGCATTGCGCGGTGATCATCGGCCCTGAGCACGCCCGCACGATCACAGCCAAAGGCTGGACCCGGCACGGCGTCAAAAGCTATCTCCACATGAACGCCTACAATCTCTTCTCCGACATCACCTTCAATGAGCGCTACGGCAAGATCTACAACCGCAATCTGCCGCGCTGGTACAAGCGCGAGCCAGGCTCGCGAATCCCGATCGTACCCGATCCCGATCACATCCATCTGTTTGTCGTCGGCGGCGAGGCCGGCCGGTTCTCGGCGTTCATTCCCGGCTGGGGCCACATGTCGTCGCCGGTTTTGCGCAGCATCGAGAGCGAGGCGGGACCCCGCCGCGAACCCGTCTGCGTCGACGGCACCTGTTATGTGTGAAAGTGGATGCTCTCCTCACCTCCTGACCTTCCCGGCAAAGGAGCGTGTGAGAAATTGAATGCCTGAGATCGTCATTCCGGGATGCCCCTTGGGCAGGCCCGGAACCCATGAAGATGGCGCTTGCCCGGTATTTCCTAAAAGCGGTGTTTTTGGGTTCCGAGTTCGCGGGCAGGTGCCCGCGCCCCGGAATGACATACCTTCAATTTTCTTCACATGCTGGAAGGCCGGATTCACCACAGGCTGCGTTCGGAGCCTGTCCTCGACCCAGCTTCTGCCGCGCCAGTGCGGCGGGATCCTATTTGGAGGGCTCATGACGAAAAATGCACTGGACCTGATGGTGTTCGACCCGCGCGGCGTGGTCGAGGCTGAGACCAAACCGCTAGCGCCGCGAGCGCATGATCTCGCAGGACTGCGCCTGGGCGTGCTCGACAACACCAAATGGAACGCCAACCGGCTGTTGCGCAAGACCACAGTGCTGCTCGGCGAGCGGGCAGCGTTCGCCACGGTCAATTACTATCGCAAGGAAAGCTTTTCGAAAGACGCCGACCCGGCGCTGATCGCAGCGATCGCTGCCGACAACGACATCGTCCTGACCGCGATCGGCGATTGAGGCTCATGCACGTCGTGCTGTACGCATGACGCCGTTAGTCTCGAAGCCTTGGGCCGCCCGACGGCGGTCGTTGTAACCACCGAATTTCTGCACGAAGCGCTGATACAGCGCGATGCCCTCGGCATGCCCGATCTCGCCCCGGTCGTTATCGATCATCCGCTCAGCACCTTGAGCGACGCCGAGATCGAGGAGCGGGCGCGGCAGGTTGCCGCGCACGCGATTCCTGTGTGGCTCGGGCAATCGTCGCCCGCCAGAGATTGCGAATAAGCCCGCGACCCCGGCGGCACTTCTCAGCGAGGTCTGGCGTCAGCGAGGTCGGGTCCGGTCAACGGCGGCGAGAAGCTCGGCGTGTTCGTCGGGATTGTTCACCGGAAAGCGTTGCCAGTCGCCGCCCTGGCGCAGATCCGCAAAAACGCCGGCGGCATCCTCATGGAAATGGAGGAACGCTCGGCCCGCGACATAGAATATGCCCGGCCGCCGCTCGACGAGAGCGGTCCGGGTTCTGAGGCTCGCAAGCAAATCGTGCAGAGCCTCCAGTGCGACGGCACCGGCGTGCTTCATCGGGCGCGATAGTACAGCGGAGTGCGCCAACGCGAAACGAGGTCCGGAATGGATATCGCCGGAATGGAGATCGAATATGCTTACGCCGGGTTGCGGGTGCTCGATCTGGGACAGGGGGTGGCTGCACCCTATTGCGCGATGCTGCTGGCAATGCACGGGGCCGAAATCGTCAAGCTCGAACCCTTGGCGGGCGACTGGTCGCGCGGGCTCGGTACCCAGTATGCGGGCCGGCACACGGCGATGTCGGCGCATTACAATCGCGGCAAGAAAAGCCTGGCGCTCGACCTCAAATCGCCTGCCGCACGCGAGATTGCGCTGGCGCTCGCCGACCGCGCCGACATCCTGATCGAAGGGTTTCGGCCCGGTGTCGCCGACCGCCTCGGCCTCGGCTACGAGGCGCTTGCCGCGCGCAATCCGCGGCTGCTGTACCTCTCGGTCAGTGGTTTCGGCCAGGACGGCCCTTATGCCCAGCTGCCCTGCACCGATTCTGTGGCGCAGGCCTTCTCCGGGCTGATGTCGGTCAATCTCGGCAATGACGGAACGCCGCACCGGGTCGGCGCCATTATCGTCGATACCTTGACCGGACTTTACGCCGCTCAGGCCCTGGGGGTGGCGCTCTATGCGCGCGAACGCTCCGGGCATGGCCGGCGGCTAGAAGTCAGTCTGGCGCAATGCGCCGCTTCTATCCTTGGCCACAAGCTCGCCGAACATATTCTCGAAGACGGCGCGCCCAGGGCGTTGAACGTGCCGACCGGCGCCTATCGCACCCGCGACGGCTGGATCATGGTCGCCCTCGTCAAGGAAGAGCAGTTCGCACGCCTCGCCGGCGCCCTCGGTCGTCCCGACCTCCCTCTCGACCCGCACTTTGCCGATTTCGCGCTACGCGCTCGTCATGCGGCAGTACTGGGCCAGATCATCGCCGCGATCTTTCCGACCGACACTACCGCGGGCTGGCTCACCCGATTGCGCGCCGCCGACATCTTGGCCGACCGGATCAACGGCTTTGACGACTGGCTCGCCGATCCGCACATCCTCGCGACGGGCGGGACGGTGGCGGTCGACCAGCCGGAGATGGGTCAGTTCCGCGTGCCGCGCACCCCCGGTGTGTCGGCCGCCTCAGATGTTGGGCTGTCGCCGGCGCCGGACATCGGCGAGCATAGCCGCGCGATCCTCTGCGGGCTCGGCTTCGACCCCGCCGCGATCACGCAGCTTGCCGCCAAGGGCATCGTGCGGGTGCCGGAGGTGGACACCTGACCCATAGCTTCGATCGACGGTGATCTACAGGGCTCACTCCCGGCCGAGGACGCTGACGTCGTTCGGATTAACGAGATCGGGGGCGGTCCAGCCGTCAAGGTCGTATTCGGCCATGCAGCTGTCGGCGAACGCCTTCCAGCGCTCGTATTGGCCCGAGCCGACCGCACCCAACAGCGCATAGCGGCGGATTTCCTCGTGGCTGCCGGAATAGTTGACCTCGTAAAGCTCATGGCGGCCGCCGAATTCGCTGCCGATCGCATCCCATAAGAGCTTCATCAGTTTGACGCGCTCGACCGCCGTCGCACCCCCCGACCCCCGGACATAAAGCTCGAGATATTTGCGCAGTTCCGGAACCTGAAAGTCGCGGGCGTGCGAGTTCAGGTAAATGAGGCTGCTGGCGACGGTCTTTTCGATCATGTGCTTGACCTGCACATAGGCCTCGGGTCCCAAGACATGATAAGCCGCACCCGGCTCGATGCCCGGCAATACAAAGCCGTCGGCCCACGGGCTCGGGCTCTTCGCCATAGCATCCGACAATGCCCACATCGCATTGCGCCAGGTGATGACCTCGCCGATATTGGCTTCGACGCCACGAAACTCGCGCGTTCCCGCCATTTCGGTCGCTTTGACCAACAACCCGCAAATAAAATCGAGCTTCACCGCGAGCCTGGTGCAGCCGTGCAATTGAAACCGCGGAACAAAACCGCTGCGCGGAAAAAACGTGTTGGCCTTCTCGACGTCGCCGCAGACGAACACGTCTTCCCACGGGACAAAGACATCGTCCATGACAAAAATGGCGTCGTTTTCGTCGAGCCGGCTCGACAGCGGAT
>DASXMC010000029.1:0-7206 GCA_036495885.1 Allostellaceae bacterium
GCATCGCCGAGATTGCGCGCGCCCACCCCCGGCTCTGCGCCCTCAATCTCGGGGCCGAGGATTTCGCGATGTCGGCCGGCATTCAACCCGATGCCGAGGCGCTGTCGATGCCCAAGCAGATGGCGGTGTTCGCCGCCCGCGCCGCCGTGATCATGCCGCTCGGCTTTATCGGCTCGATCGCCGAGTTTCACGACCTCGACGGCTTCCGCGAAACCATCCGGCGCTCGCGCCGGTTCGGCTTTATCGGCGCCTCGGTCATCCATCCGAGCCAGGTGCCGATTCTTAACGAGGAATTCCGTGCCGGCCCGCAAGAGGTCGATCACGCACAGCGGGTCGTCGCCGCCTACGACAAGGCGTTGGCGGAAGGTGTCGGTGCGGTCACCGTCGACGGCAAGATGATCGATGTGCCGATCGTCGAGCGCGCCCGGCTGTTGCTCGAACGCGAAGCCGCCATCGCCGCGCGCGAAGCCCGAATGCCGGGAGTGGAATGAGCGCCGGTTTGCTGTCCACGATCACGCGTCTGCGGCGTGGGGTTTTTCCGCCCTCCTTGTCGCTTTGCCGGCGAAAGCCGGTACCCACGGCCGAAGTGGGTCCCGGCCTGCGCCGGGAAAGCGGAAGAGGGGACTGCAAAAGGGGGGACATGGCGAATACCCGGCGGCGGGGCCGGCAGCTGCTATCGCTGGCGGCGTTCGCGGGGGCAGCGATGTCGGCCACTACCGCAGCCAGGCCCGATCAATCCGACATGATTGCCGAACCTGTTGCGGTGTTACAGGGGCTCGACAAGATCACCGCCCGCGTCTCCGAAATCGCGGCACCCGTGGGCCAAACCGTGCGGTTCGGCACATTGGCGATCACGGTGCGCGACTGCGAAAAGAACCCGCCGGTGGATCGCCCCGAGGACGCGGCTTTTCTCGAGATCGACGAGGTTCGACCAGGCGAGGACAATGTGCGCCGGTTCAGCGGTTGGATGTTTGCGCAGAGCCCGGCGCTGTCTTCATTAGAACACCCGGTCTACGATGTGATTTTGCTCGACTGCAAAGGTGCGCCGGACACCACCCCCAAACGATCGCCGCCCGATGCCTCCGGCAATTCGAGCGGAAACGAGGCGCCGCGGTAGGCGAGTGCGGCGGCCAGGAGGCGGTGATAGTGCTGGCGGGTGATCTCGATGCCGCCAAAGCGCGCCAAATGCGGGGTCAGGAATTGGGTGTCGAGCAGGCGATAGCCGCCCGCCCGCAGCCGTGCGACAAGCTGCGCCAGCGCGACCTTGCTGGCATCGGTCTCGCGGCTGAACATGCTCTCGCCAAAAAACGCAGCTCCGATCGACACGCCATAGAGGCCGCCGACAAGGGCGCCCTCGCGCCAACACTCGACGCTGTGCGCCGCACCTCTCGCGAAGAGTGCTGCATAGAGCCGCACGATCTCGTCGTTGATCCAGGTGTTGGGACGCTTTTCGGTGGCTTCGGCGCAGGCGCGGATCACCGCCTCGAACGCAGTGTCGCAGCTGACGGTGAACCGACCCTGGCTGATCACGCGACGCAGCCGGCGCGGGATGTGGAACCCGTCCAATGGCAGGATGCCGCGGTGGGGCGGATCGACCCAGAACAATTCCGGATCGTCGGCCGATTCCGCCATCGGAAACACCCCCGCCGCGTAGGCGGCAAGCAGTATCTCGGGCGTCAGCCGGATTTTGCGCGCCCTCATCAGCCATGTCCGACAAAGCGCTCGAGCCAGCCGATGTCACAGTCGCCATCGATAAAGTCACGCGCGGCAACCAGACGCTGGTGCAACGGGATCGTGGTCTCGATGCCGCCGATCACATATTCTTCGAGCGCCCGGCGCATCCGCATCAGACACTCGTTGCGGGTCTTGCCGTGAATGATCAGCTTCGAAATCAGGCTGTCGTAATATGGCGGCACGACGTAGCCCTGATAGAGCGCGCTATCGACCCGCACGCCAAGGCCGCCCGGCGCATGGTAATCCGTCACCCGCCCCGGCGACGGGCGAAAATCGTCCGGGTTTTCGGCATTGATCCGGGATTCGATCGCGTGGCCCGACAGCCGGATCTCAGCCTGACGGTATCCGAGCGGGGCGCCGTCGGCAATGCGCAATTGCTCGCGCACGATATCCACCCCGCTGACCATCTCGCTGATCGGATGCTCGACCTGAAGCCGGGTATTCATTTCGATGAAAAAGAATTCGCCGTCCTGATAGAGGAATTCGAGGGTGCCGGCGCTGCGGTAGCCGATTTCGCGCATGGCGCCGACGGCGAGTGCCCCGAGCCGGTCGCGCTCATCCGGGTTCAGAGCTGGAGAGGGGGTTTCCTCGAGCATCTTCTGATGCGAACGCTGCAGCGAGCAGTCGCGTTCGCCCAAATGAACCACCCCACCTTGACCGTCGCCAAGGATCTGAACTTCGATATGCCGCGGCCGCTCCAGGTAACGTTCGAGATAGACCTCGCCTTGTCCGAAAAACGCTTCGGCCTCGCGCTGCGCCAACGGCAGCATCTGAGCAAGCTCGGCATTGTCTCGGGCGATCTTCATGCCGCGCCCACCGCCGCCCGCGACGGCTTTGATCAGCACCGGATGGCCGATTCCATGGGCGGCGATCCGGGCCGCGGCGAGGTCGCGCACCACCGCGGCCGACCCCGGCACGGTCGGCAGCCCGAGCCGCGCCGCCGCCGCTTTGGCGGCGACCTTGTCGCCCATCAGCCGAATGTGCTCGGGTGCGGGGCCAATAAAGACAAAGCCATGCTCTTCGACGGCGGCGGCAAAATCCGCGTTCTCGGCGAGAAAGCCCAGCCCCGGATGGATCGCGTCGGCGCCGGTGATCGCAGCGGCGGACAGGATGGCGGCGGCGTTCAGGTAGGAATCGCGCGCCGCGGGCGGGCCGATGCAGACCGTCTCGTCGGCCAGCCGCACATTCATCGCCTGGGCGTCGGCGGTCGAATGCACCGCAACCGTGCTGATCCCCATCTCACGGCAGGCGCGGTGAATACGCAGCGCGATCTCGCCACGATTGGCGATCAGGACCTTTTCAAACATCGCCCGCGCGCATCATTCGATTATCATCAGCGGCTCGCCGTATTCCACCGGCTGGGCGTCCTCGACAAGGATTTGCGCGATCCGGCCGGCGCGCGGCGCGCGGATCTCGTTCATCACCTTCATCGCCTCGATGATCAGCAAGGGCTGCCCGGGCTCGACCGTTTCGCCCAGCCGGACAAACGCGGGCGAGCCCGGCTGCGGGGCGAGATAGACCGTGCCGACCATCGGGGCCGTCACTGTGCCGGGATGGTTGGACGACGGCCGTGAAGCGGGTTTTGGAGCGGACGCCGCTGGCATTTCGCTGCCGTTGAGGCCCGATGCCACCGCTGTGGGCGAGGTGCGGCGCGACACTCGGACGAGGCGGTCGCCGACCGCGTACTCGATTTCGGTCAGACCGTTTTGCACCAGGAGCTCGGCGAGGGTGCGGATCAGGTCGGGATCGGGCGCCAGCGGCGACGGCCGGCGGCGCAGGCCGAACCTCACCGCGCCTCCTTGGCGGGTGCGTCCTTGATCAGGTTGGCGACAGCATCGAGCGACAGCTCATAGCCATGAGCGCCGAGGCCGCAAATCAGCCCGGACGCAGCGAGGCTCACGTAGGAGTGGTGGCGAAACCGCTCGCGGCGAAAGATGTTGGAGAGATGAACTTCGATGACCGGCAGCCCGGCAGCCGACAAGGCATCGAGCACCGCAACCGAGGTATGCGTCAAGGCGCCGGCGTTCAGCACGATTGCCTGCGCCGATTGGCGCGCCTCCTGGATCCAGTCGACCAGCTGGCCTTCATGATTGGTCTGACGGAATTCGATCGCCAGATCGAGCGCCTCGGCGCGCGCCCGGCAGCGCGCCTCAATTTCGGCAAGTGTGCCATGGCCGTAGACCGCGGGCTCGCGCACTCCCAGCAGGTTTAAATTCGGGCCGTTCAACACATAGACCGTCGGCAAACCAAACCCTCCGGACCCGAGCAGGGTTTCTCCATAGTACCCGCGCTACCGTAAACGCGCGAGGGTGATGGCTCGTGTTTGGCTCCGTCACCGAGGCCGGCCGACCCGGCTGAACCCCCGCGCGGCGGGCGGGACTTTGCCTTCGTCCCCCAGAGCGCCATAGTACTGCGTGCGGGAATTTCAGGGAGACGGAAATCATGGCGATCACGCTTTACGATCTCGCCGGCGCCGAGGCCGACCGGCGTTTCAGCCCGTTTTGTTGGCGCACCAAAATGGCGCTGGCCCACAAGGGGCTGGAGGTTGAGACCATCCCGTGGCGCTTCACCGAAAAGGACAAGCTGCCGCAACCCAATCAAGGCCGGGTCCCGGTTATCGTCGACAATGGCCGGGTCGTCCACGATTCCTCGGCGATCGCAGAATATCTCGAGACGCAATACCCCGAGCGTCCGCCGCTGTTCGGCGACGCGACCGCGAAAGCGTTGACCCGGTTTGTCCAGAATTGGACCGAGACGGTGCTGCAGTCCGGGCTCGTCGGGCTTGTCGTGCTCGACATTTGCCGGCATTCGGCGCCGCAGGACCAAGATTATTTCCGCCGCTCGCGCGAAGAGCGGTTCGGAACGACGCTCGAGAATGTCGTCAAGGACCGCGAGGCGCGGCTGCCGGCGTGGCGCGACAGCCTGGCACCACTGCGTCGGACAGTGGAGCGGCAGAAATTTCTCGGAGGCGAGGTACCCTCTTACGCCGATTACATCGTCTTTGGCGCTTTTCAGTGGGCGCGCGCGATCAGCGATTTCGAATTGCTCGCCGCCGACGACCCGGTCGCCGCCTGGCGCGGCCGGATGCTTGATGCGTTCGGCGGCTTGGCGCGCAGATCCCCCGCCTATGGCGGCTGAGCAATGGCCGGCCAACCAGCCCTCGTCGTTCCGGCGCTGATCGTTCATATTCTCGCCGCGGTCGTCTGGGTCGGCGGCATGTTTTTTGCCCATCAGGTACTGCGGCCCTCGGCCGCCGCGCTCGATCCGCCGCCGCGGCTGACGCTATGGTCGCGCGTGTTCGACCGCTTTTTCTCCTGGGTGTTCGCCGCGATCATTCTATTGCTGGCGAGCGGCTATGGATTGGTGTTCGGCGTTTATGGCGGTTTTCGGGCGTTGCCGATCTATGTCAATCTGATGCAGGGGATCGGCATCGTCATGATGCTGCTGTTTCTGCATCTTTATTTCGCGCCATGGCGCCGATTCCGCACTGCAGTGGCGCGAGAGGATTGGGCCGAGGGCGGGCGCCAGCTCGGCCAGATCCGCAGGATCGTGACGATCAACCTGGTCCTTGGACTGATCGTCGTCGCGATCGGGGGCAGCGGGCCCTATTGGAGCTGAGCGTCGGCGCGTGCTGCCGTGGTGATCGGCAATTCATCGGCCTCGATCCGACGCAGCCCGGCCTGCATCCTGCTGGCACCGTCGGGCGCGATCCAGGTGGCGTTGAGCCCGCCATCCTCGCTTGGACGAAAGCGCAATGTGCTCTCGCCCTTTTGCTCGAACACGAGCTCATGACCTTCGATACGGCCGCGGCGGCGGCTCCATTCGGCCGACTCGCCTTTATCGATGCCGGGTCCGATCGCGTAGATTGCAGTGAGCTTCGGACCATTCACCGCATCGATCGCGATTAGCACTTCGCGGCCATTGGGATAAAACCCGTACCAGGCATTCTCGGCAGCTAGCCCCGCTTGGCCTCCATAGGTCGAGAGCGAAGCCGGCGCCGAAGCGCCGAGAAGCGCCGTCAACCGCGGCGCCTTTACTTGAACGTGCCGTGCCTCCGGCGGCAAAATCAAAGCCGCGCTGGGCTTGTCGCCCCATGTCGGGTTGCAATCGAATTCGCCGCGCAGTGAATCATCGTCGGCGAATTCCTGGATGCAGTCGCCAAAGCGGCGGAAAAACGCCCCGCTCGACGAGATCCAATGGCCGGGCAGATAGGCCGGCTGATCAACGACGGCAAAGCCCGACTCGTGCCGCGACAGGATGGAGCGCGCTTCGACCCCGCGGCCGCCCGGATCGAATTCATCGTCATGAAAGAAGAACAGCATGACGCGTGCGCGCTTGAGGTTTCGGAGCAGCGGATAAAGCCGCGTCGCGTTGAGGTGCCAGGTGTCGTAATATTCCTGAAAGTTCCCGAACGCGGCGGGTGCCGTCGCCACCACCGCATCGACGGCACTCGAATCGTCGGCGGCCATCAGCGCCAAAAACGCCCCGAACGATTGGCCGGCGAGCACGATGCGGCGGTAGCCGCGGCGCTTGAGGTCGGCGACAATCGCGACCAGGCGACGCGAGCTTGCACTGAGCGTGTCGCTTTCGCGCAGCCGGTCGAAACGGTAGACGTCCCAGCGCGAATCGCGCAGCACCCGAAGATAAGGCGGTGTTGCCGATTTGTAGTCTTCGGCGTCGAGGGAGCGCCCGTGGCTCCAGACAACGGCCCCCATAGCCCGCTGCGGCCCGAGCAAGCCCTGACGGTAGGCAGGGTCCAATCCGATTGCATTTGCTGGGATACTTGCGAGCGTCAACAACCCCAGGGCCAGCGCGCAAGCGCCGGCTAAAAAAAAGCCCCGCATCTTTTACACCCCCCAAACCGTCGCCTGGATACAGGCTTGCAGGGGAGTGTATCGAAGTGTGATCCTTTATGTCACTTCGTAAACAACGGGCAGAGCGGCAGAAAGGTGTGAAAGACGCTAATCGCCCGCGAGGTCTTTGAAGCTGCGTCCAATCGGCGCATCCGCTCCTCAGGCCCGGTGCGGCGGCCTCGAAAGGCGGGCGAGGGTGTTAACAACGAACGCGGCGCGCTGACAAGTCTGGGGACCGAACCGGGATTACTGGTCCCGTCGGCCCAAGCCTCGATTGAGCGCCCTCGATCGCGCTCCAAAACCCCGCTGCGGACCCCATCTGACGGCGCGGCATCGCCCCGATTTGGGAGTCTCGCATGTCCTATTCATATGACCTGCAGCGCTTTGTCGATGCGCAAGCCCCGGTCATCGATCGGGTTCGCGCCGAACTCCGGGCGGACCGCAAGCGCAGTCATTGGATGTGGTTCGTCTTTCCGCAAATCAGCGGGCTCGGCACGAGCCCGATGGCGAAGCGTTATGCGATCTCTTCGCGGGCCGAAGCCGAGGCCTACGTCAACCATTCGGTCCTGGGGCCACGCTTGCGCGAATGCACTCGCCTGGTCATCGCCATCGAGGGTCG
>DASXMC010000030.1:0-6236 GCA_036495885.1 Allostellaceae bacterium
AGCGCCACCCCGTCGCGGTTCAAGCGGCCGGTGGTGGACAGCCCGCGAGCAAGGCCGCACATTACCTTCTCGTTGAGCAATGGGAACAGCGCTGAGCCGTGCCGCTCAAAAACAACGAGCCTTAAGGAATTGGAGCCAAGATCAATGACGCCGATCAGATCGAAAGGCGAGGAGGATCGCCGCTCGGACATCGCTGTTCAGCTGACGACAACCAAAGGCTGCGCTCTTTTTGGCCCCTTGCCGCGGCCGGAGAGGCTGGGATTGGTCATAAAATAAGTGTGTGCGGAAAACGGCTCTTCTTCGGCCGGAACGCGACGGTAGGTACCCTCTGCCGTCAAGTTCCAGCTCTGCAACGTATCGCGCAGATTTGCGACCATGATCTCGTCCAGCACTTGGCGATGAACCGTCGGATTTTCGATAGGGATCAAGGCCTCGACCCGGCCATCGAAATTACGCGGCATCCAATCCGCCGAGCTGATAAAGATCTTTGCGCGATCGGATGGCAGTTTGTTGCCGTTGCCAAAACAAACGACGCGGCTATGTTCGAGAAACCGCCCGATAATGCTTTTGACCCGGATGTTTTCAGACAAGCCCGGAACCCCTGGACGCAGGCAGCAAATTCCGCGCACCACGAGATCGATGCTGACCCCCGCTTGCGAGGCCCGATAAAGGAGGTCGATCATCGCCGGATCGACCAGGGCGTTCATTTTGGCCCAGATCTGGGCCGGCCTCCCCTTCTCGGCGTTGGCGATCTCGGCCTCGATTAATTCGAACAGCCGCGCCCGCAAATTGATCGGAGCGATCCAAATCTTTTCAAGCCCAGCCGGGGTAGCGTAGCCGGTCATGAAGTTGAAAAGGCGGGCGGCGTCGCGGCATAGCGCCGGATCGCAGGTGAAGAACGACAGATCGGTGTAGACTTTAGCAGTATAGGGATGGTAATTCCCGGTGCCGTAATGCACATAAGAGCATAACTGACCGCCCTCGCGCCGGACGACGAGCGATACCTTGGCGTGCGTTTTCAGCTTCAGGAAGCCGTAGACTACTTGGACGCCGGCACGCTCGAGATCACGCGCCCAGCGAATATTGGCCTCTTCGTCAAAGCGCGCTTTGAGCTCAATCATCGCAGTGACCGATTTGCCGGCCTCGGCGGCCTCGGCCAGGGCACGCACGATCGGGCTGTCGTCGCTGGTGCGGTAGAGCGTCTGCTTAATCGCGGCAACGGCGGGATCGCGCGCCGCTTGTCGCAAAAACTGGACAACGACGTCAAAGCTCTCATAGGGGTGATGAACGATGATGTCTTTTTGCCGGATAGCGGCGAAGCAGTCGCCGCCGTAGTCGCGTATGCGCTCCGGAAAACGCGCATTGTAGGGGGTAAACAAGAGATCGGGGCGTTCGTCGACAATCAGCTGTTCGGTGTCGTTAAGCCCGAGAATGCCGTCTGTCGCAAAGACGTCGTTGGCGGCCGCATCGAGCTTTTCCATCAAGAACCGGCGCAGATCCTGCGGCATCGTGGCATCGACCGCGAGCAGAATGACATGGCCGCGACGCCGCCGCTTCAGCGCCGTCTCGAAATGGCGCACGAGGTCTTCGGCCTCTTCCTCGAGTTCGACCTCGCTGTCGCGCAAGACCCGGAACACGCCTTGGGCAACGACGGCGAAACCCGGAAAGAGATGGTCGAGAAACAGCGCGATCATCTGCTCGACCGGCAGAAACCGAATCGCGCGACCGGGCAACCGAATAAATCGCGGGACCGATGGTGGAATCAGGGTCAAAGCCTGGAGGCGCTCACCGTCACTGACCCGCTCCAGCTCCAACGCCAGGCCGAAACCACGGTTGCCGATAAACGGAAACGGATGAGCCGGGTCGATCGCCAGCGGCGTCAGCACCGGAAACACATCCGCCATGAAATGATCTTGGAGCCAGGCGCGATCCTCGTGCTTTAAACCGTCGGGATCGACGACCGAGACCCCGGCATTATCGAGCAGGCGGCGCTGAGCCAGCCAAGTCACCTGCTGGTCTGCCATCAGCTTGCCGGTACGCACGCGGATTGCGTCGAGTTGCTGCGCCGGGGTCAACCCGTCCTGGCTCGGCGCCTTGATGCCGGCGAGATACTGGCCCTTTAGACCCGCCACCCGCACCATGAAGAATTCATCGAGGTTATTGGCCGAGATCGACAGAAAGCGCAGCCGCTCGAGCAGCGGGTGCCGCTGATTGTCGGCTTCCGCGAGCACCCGCTCGTTGAAGTCGAGCCAGGACAGCTCCCGATTGATAAACCGGGCAACCGAGGCCGAATCGTCAGACGGAATTGCGATGGGCTGGGCGCTGGTGCTCACGCCGATCTCCCCAAAAAGCCTAAAAGCGCCATGTATCCCCCACGACTTTATAGCGGGGATGTCCGCCTGTCATGTGCCTGCGGCAAGGCAGGCAGCCAAACCCCTGCGGGAGGAATTCGCGATGCCCATGCTCCACTTGCTGCGTCACGCGAAATCAAGCTGGAAAGACGATGTCGAGGATCACAAACGGCAGCTGAACCGACGCGGGCGGGAGGCGGCGCAGGTCGTTGGCGAGTGCCTACCCAACGCTGTCGGTAGGCTGGATCTCGTGTTGTGCTCGAGCGCCGCGCGAACCCGGGAGACGCTCAAACTATTGCTCCTCCAATTTCAACCCCGGCCGCCCTGCCTGATCGAAGACGGTTTATATCTCGCCGATTGCGACAAGCTGATCGAGCGCCTCAGTCTTGTCGACGACGCGTTTATCAACGTGTTGCTGATCGGCCATAACCCAGGGCTGCATCAATTGGCAGTGGCGCTCGCAGAGCCGTGCTCGCCATTATTTGGGGTTCTCGCAAACGGCAAATTCCCGACGCTCGCGCGCGCCAGCTTTGATGTCCTGACCGTGTGGTCGGCGATTCGCAGCCGGCGACATCGGCTTCTCGACTATTCGACGCCCGCATCGGCATCGAGCCGGGCCAATTGATCCCCAAGCTCGGCCAGAACCTCGCTCGCCAACCGGATCGTGATCGCTCCGTGGCGACTCAATGCCTCCTGGTCGAGAGCCGCTGCAATCTTGGCCGCGACGGCCAAGGATCGCTCCATGCGGCTGATGAGATATGCGATTACGTCCGGCGCTATCCGCAATTGCCGGTCGGCGAAATGCTTGACCAGAACGGCTCCGAGCAAGGCATCGTCGGGCCGATCGAGGCCGACGGCGGGTGCCGCGCGCATCCGCGAGCCGAGATCGGGAAGCTTCGTACGCCAGGCGCCGGGGGCCCGCCGTGTCGTCAACAACAGATTGCCCCCGACCTCGACGCAAGCGTTGAACAAGTGCAGTAGAATTTCTTCCGCCGCGCGTTCGGCGTCATCCACTGCAACATGCGAGCAGCACCCATCGATCATGCGCTCGACCTGCGCCTCGCTGAGGGCTCCGCCCACGAGCAGGGCTGCGCCGGCACGCTCGCACCACAAATGTGCGAGGTGAGTCTTTCCCGCACCTTGATCGCCATGCAGGACCAGCACAGATGACGGCCAATCGGGCCATCGCTCGATCCAGCCAAGAGCGGCGGTGTTGGCCGCGGAAGCAAAAAAATCGGCGCGTCCTAAAAGCCCCGGGCGCGCAAGATCAAAAGCCAGCTGCGTCATGTACCCCGACATCGTACTCGCTCAACCGCAATCTGGCGGCATTTCTGCCGCGTTCGGTATATAGCCGCACGCGAAACCTCACCACACCTGCTCCGAGCGCGACAGGATCCGCGTCCACCTTAGAATGTAAGAAAGTCCTGATAGGACGGTGGTCGCGATGACCGCGCAGCTCAGGACCACATCAACGTTTCCCCAGTCGGCGCCGAGACCCAGCCGCGCCAGCACAAAAGCAATCAAGGCTATCTGGAGACCGGTGTTGATCTTGCTGATGTACAGCGGATCGTAGTGTTTTTGCGCAGCAAAGGCCTGTATCAGCAAAAAGCCGCCGATGATCATGACGTCTCGGAAAACAACGAGGATCACCACCGAAGTCCACAGCTGGTTCGCCCAGCCCAAGGTAACGTAGACGCTGACCAGAAGCGTCTTGTCGGCGATCGGATCGAGCAAAGCGCCCAACCGGGTGCGACGGTCGAAATGCTTGGCGATAAACCCGTCGAGCGCGTCGGAAACCCCGGCGACGACAAAGACCCAGAATGCAACGCCATAGCGGCTGCGCAGAATGAGCCAGATCGCCAGGGGCACCAAAAGCAATCGTCCCAACGATATCAGATTGGGGAGGTTGATCCCGACCGAATCAACGGCAAGGTTAGGGCGCGGCGGCGGCATCCGGCAAGTGATCGCTCAGTTCTCGCCCGACGTCCCGGACGGCACCAAGCGCCAGTCGGGGTCCGAGCCCTCGAGATCGAAATTTGCTTCGGCGAGAGTTGATTTCAGCTGGTCCGAGTTGCCGCTGAATCTGATAACAATTTTGACCTGATGGCGGTTTAGCGAGACAAGGTCGACCGCGTGGATCCCTGGCACAGCCGTCAGCCGCCGGCGCAACTCGATCCAATCTCCAAGACTGCTTATCGGTATCGTTGCGGAGAGGTTCGCCACTTTGTCGCTAGCAGGCGGTTTTCCATGCTCGATGTCGGCGACAACAACAGCGACCGACCGCTTTAAAAAATCCGTGCTGCTCTCGCCCGGCTGAGCGTCGATGCTGTCGGTGCGGCTGTCGGTCAGCTGCCCAAGGCGATAGCGCTTAATGCTGACATCAATCCCTGCGAGCTGGTCGCCCTGCCGTCGGGTGGACGCGACCACTACTAGCGCTTCGTCTGCGCCATTGTGCTGCGCAATCTCGGTCAGGGCTTGCGAATCCCCGGATCGCGCCTGCTCGGCATCGATTGCGGTCAGATCACCGACCCCTCCGAGCAGCAGAGCGAGCTTGGTCGGACCCGAGGGCATGGAAACCTGACCCCATGCGTCGCGCCATGGGTTCGGATCATCCCAAAGCATCAGCTGATCACCATCCCGGTAAACCGGCACGACGACAACCGGTTTGGTGGGGTTCGCGGCAACGGCGATGTTCGCGGCCCGCAGCAGCTGCCGGATTTTTGCCGGCCGAAAGTGAAACGTGTAATCGGCGAGATATCGCACCGTCGACATCTTCTCGCCCGCGACCTCGAAACTGGCGACCAGATCGGTGATCGCCTGATCGTCGAGCTTTGGCAGTTTCGACAAGTCGGTCGAGCCGCTCAACCGCTCGACGACGTCGTCGAGTGCATGGCGCTGGCCGTCGGTGCGCGCGATCGTACGGGCCGCGGCGGCGCTGTCGGCCGTGGCATCGACCTTGACCGTTGCCGAATACGGATCCTGCTGATCATCCGCACGGGCGGCGGGGGCCATAGCCAGGGCCGCAACGATCAGCAGCAAGGCGGTACCGGCAACGCGGCTGCGGGTACGGCGCGGGACGTTGGCGGACATCCGCGGCAGGGTCATTGCCAACCACCCCCGATCAGATATTTTGCGCGCGCGCTCGATATTTGGGCGTCATAGCGCAGTTTTGGGAGGGACGCCATTGCCGGCCGGGCTCTCGAAAAACTGCTCTCGATGGACACCGGCCGATGGACACCGGCGCTGACGGTCGAGGAGGCGAGTAACGGTGCGTCTGGGGGTGTTTATATCGGGACGCGGGTCGAATTTGCGGGCGCTGATCGAGGCCTGTGCCGATCCTTGCTATCCTGCGCGGGTAAAGCTCGTCATAAGCGATCGCGGCGATGCGCCGGGCTTGGCATATGCGATCGCGGCAAATATTCCGACCGCAATCATCGCCCATCGCAACCGCGCTGAATTTGCAGCCGCAGCCGACGCGCGATTGCGGGCCACAGAAATTCAACTTATCTGCCTTGCCGGCTTCATGCGCCTGCTCGATGCGGAGTTTGTCGAGGCGTGGCGAGATCGCATGATCAATATCCACCCCTCGCTGCTGCCCGCCTTTCCCGGCCTCCATGCGCAACGCCAAGCGCTTGCCGCGGGGGCGCGGTTTGCCGGCTGTACGGTGCATTTTGTGCGGCCTGAGGTCGATGCCGGGCCGATTGTCGCGCAGGCGGTAGTGCCGTTGCACCCGGGCGACAACGAAGAACGGCTGTCGGCGCGCATCCTTGCCGCTGAGCATCGGCTTTACCCGCTCGCGGTGCGGCTGGTTGCCGCGGGCCGCGTCCGCATCGTCGACGAAAGGGTCGAGATCGACGGTTGGCAGGCGCCGGAGACCGCTGTCCT